>JAFOCU010000109.1 GCA_017381055.1 Lachnospiraceae bacterium | reverse complement strand
TACATAAAACAGATAATTCCTACCTTATCATATACTTCACTATACAATCCTTGTGTATAATTTAGCTCTTCGCGCCTAGTAACATTATAATATGGAACATACTTATATGCATATTCGTCTGTTACACCAGTTGCAAAATCAGAGCTATTCAAAGCTCGCAATCTCTCTTTTGCATATTCTGTTAATTCTTTAGACACTGTAAGTACCGGTGAATAATACAGATCAATTACCTTTCCCCAATCATCATATACGAGATGACTTGTACGTTCTCTTTGGCTATTTATTTGTCTCAACTTTTCCTGCGCAGCTGCTTCATCAAAATATCCCCATACACCACCGTAGCAATACTCTGTTAAACCTACATAAGAACATAACTTACATTTTCGAACTCTTATATTTTCGTTCTCATTTGTATCCCAGTAGTAACTGTGATTATCATTCTTTGGAATTACACGTTCTTCACCAGCTTTATTACAGATGTTACATATCTTTACCTCTAAACCATCGCTTACACAAGTTGCTTCTTTTGCAATCTCCCAAACCTGATTCTTTACATCATGACCTTTTACACTAAACTCAATATAAACTATGTTATTTTCAACATCTGCATAGCAAGAATCCGTCGTTAAACAATACTTTTCTATAAGCGATTGACAATACTTATTCACAAATGTTCTTTCTGCTTCATTCGAATTACCAGTCAATTTATAACCATTAGGGCGAATCTCAAAGCTGATTCCTTTATATCCATACTGGAACATTCTCTTAATCGCCGCCTCCAAATCATTAGGATTCGTAATTATTTCAAATACTTTATCATCATTTAAAGGTTGAAAATCCACTGTGAGTTTATATAATCCAGCAGCTACTTGATTGTTCCCTTTTCGTATTGACAAACTCATCTTATTTTCATATTGAGCATATCTATGCAACTCAGCTATAAAATTCTTATCATTTAAAAGTTCAGCACTTAAAAATAAGTCTATATATGCATAATCTCCATGCTTTAATTTTTCAAAATACTTAAACGCATTTGCTAATACCTTTTTTGCTTCTGCAGCCGAAGAAACTTTTTGCTTTTTTGCTTCTGCATAAGAACCGGCATCTAGAGATATCTCTATTGTATATTTTTCTAATGATTCATATGTTGTTCTATAAACATATACTGCATCTTTAATATTTACTTTGCAACCACCATATATACCCTGTTTCTTCAAAGCGTTTAGTACTAGATCTTCTACATTTCGCCTCTTTGACATAACACGCATTGTTGTTTTATTAGAGGCAACCATCTCTTTAATAATTTTATCAAAATCTTCTTGAGTTACACAATACTGCACAGCTACATCATATGGGCACCCTTTCTTATATGCCTCTAAATCCCTAGAACTTCCTGTATTATTCACTTTTCCTGTCGGAATATGAGACTTATTAAAATCTTCATTTGATAAAAGAAAATACTCATAACAAGAACAACCGTAATGACCTTTTTCATTTATTTCATAATCAGCATCATTCCATGTCACATCTATATTGTACCATTTTCCATCTACTTTTACTTGATTCCACGCGTGATATCCATTAGGTGTATCACCTGTTACATATGTAACTTCAAGACCTGCGCAATTTGCTAATATTTTAAATGCTTTCGCATATCCTGAACATACCGCTACCTTCTTCTCCAGCGCACCAAGTGCTGTATAACTTATTTCCGGAATCGTATTATTCTTATAATTATCCATATCATAACGAATGTTTTTAATCATATAATCATTAATAGCCTTTACCTTATCAAAATCACCCATTCCCTTCTTAATTATTTTCTTAACAATTTCTTTTCCTAATTCCTTTTCTTTGGTTGTATTACTGCTAGTCCCGCTAGTAATATACTTATAGCTTTCCTTACCTAAGCCTACTTTATTTCCATCCTTTTTACTAGCATTATTCGAAGAGTTACTTTGTCCAGAATTTACCTCTTCTATACTATTTTCCTCACCGTTTTCTACTTCAGTTTGTGTTTCTGTAGTTTCCATTAACTGTGTTTCGCTCTCTACCATTGATTCACTAGTTTCCTCATTATCTTCCACAGTACAGCTTTCTACCTGGGTCTTCTTTGACTTATTTGCTCTCTTATCCTTTTTTCCACATCCCGCTAACACGTTAAATCCTAACATAAAAACTAGCGCTAAAATAATTGTTTTTTTCATCATATTGTTTTCTCCTCTCTACAAATTATATAAACACTCCAAACTTTTAATCTGCCAATCCAAATTCCTCTACATATATATCTGCAAATTTTGAACCATCACCATTAACATCATACTTAAAACATATAATTCCAACTTCAGAATATTTTTCATGATACATTTCTGCATAAGAGGCAACCTTCTTTTGGTAGTAATTAGAAACTGGCGTATACCTAATCGCATATTCATTTGATATAACGCTTTCAAAATCTGTGGAATTTAATACAGCCAGTCTTTCTTTTGCCAGCTTTATCAACTCTTCATTTACTACTAGTGCTGGCGGCGAGAACGCCTCTATAACATTGCCCCAATCGTCTGTCTTACATTTCTTGATACTTGCTCGCTGATTATTTATTGACTGCAATTCCTTCTGAGCAGCCGCTTCATCAAAATATCCCCATACACCTCCGTAGCATACTTCTGTTATTCCTACATAGGAACATGATTTACACTTCTGAGTCCTGCTATTTTCCTTCTGGTCCCAATAATAACTATGATTATCATTCTTTGGAATCGCACGTTGCTCTCCAGTCTTTTTACAACGTCTACAAATCTTTATCTCTAATCCTTCGCTTACACAAGTTGCTTCTTTTTCAATCTCCCACTCACAATATTCTACATCATGACCATTTGACTCAAAACTTATATCAATACTATTATTCTCCACATTTACATTGGAAGCCTCAAACTGTAAGCAATATTTCTCTGATAGCGATTTGCAAAACTTATTTTTAAATGCAATTCTAGCATCAGTAAAATTGCCAGTTAACATATAATCTTCAGGCTGTATTACTAAGCATATTTTTTTATAACCATATTGTAGCATTCGTTTAATTGCAGGTTCGATATCTTTGGTACTATAGATCATCTCATACACAGTGCTTCCTATAGGTTGAAAGTCCACTTCTAATTCATATATATCCGAATCCACTTGTCTAACATAACCGGATATACTGAATGCCATCTTTTTTTCATACTGTGCCCATCTAATTAATTCAGCTGCAAAATTTTTATCATTTACACATCCAGCACTTACATATAGTTTCACTTCAGCTTCAGTGCCTTCCTTTAACAAGTTATAATCCTTAAAACTAGCTTCTAATTGCTTCTTTGCACCGTCCACAGAAGTTATCTTTTGCTTTTTCGCTTCTGTATAAGAGCTACCATCAAGAGTAATCTCTATAGTCATCTTATAAATTTTTTCATTTGTCTCTCGATAAACACGTATCTCATCTTTTATATCTACCTTAAACTTCCCATATATACCTTGTTTCTTCAAAGCACTTGATACCATATCTTTTTTGTTTTGACCGTCTGTCATAATACGTATTGACGTTTTATTAGCTGCAATCATTTCTTTAACTAATTTATCAAAATCTGCTTGGGTTTTATAATACTGTGCAGCTACATCATATGGGCAACCTTGCTTATATGCTTCAAAATCTCTAGAACTTCCCGTTGCATTTACTTTAGTACTTGGTGTATGCTTTTTATTAAAATCTTCATTGGATAAAAGGAAATACTGGTAGCATCCACAAGAATAATGACCATTTTTATTTGTTTCGCAATCCGGATCATTCCATGTCACATCTATGTTATACCATTTTCCATCTACTTTTACTTGATTCCACGCATGACCTCCATACGGAGTATCACCTGATACATATGTAGCTTCAAGACCTGCACAACTTGCTAATATCTTAAACATTTTCGCATAGCCTGCGCATACAGCCACTTTTTTCTCCATAGCGCCAAGCGCTGTATAGCTTTCATATGGAATTGAGTTTTTCTTATAATTCTCCGTATCATAAGAAACATTTTTAATCATATAATCATTTATAGCTTTAACCTTATCAAAATCACTCATTCCATTATTAATAATTTTCTTAATAATTTGTTTTCCCAACTCCTTTTCTTTTGAAGTCATACTACTAGCCCCGCCAGTAAGATACTTATAACTTTCCTTACCTAGCCCTTTTTCATTCCCGCCATCCTTACTAGTATTGTTCGAAGAACTACTTTTTCCAGAATTTGACCCTTCAGTACTATTTTCCTCACTAGTTTCCTCTTCGGTTTGTGTTTCTTTAGATTCCATTGACTGAGCTTCACTCTCCAACATTGATTCACTAGTTTCCTCATCACCTTCAATGGTGCAACTTTCTGTTTGAGCCTTCTTTGACTTACTTTCTTCTTTAGTCTTTTTACCGCATCCTGTTAACGTATTTAATGATAATACAAAAACAAGCACTAACATAACTGTTCTTTTCTTAATAATTTCTTTTTTGTTTTTCATCATAAAGTTCTCCTTTCTATAAAACCAAAAATATGTTAATGTTTTTTGCTTTCTACTTAAATAACACATTAAATTCCAATTAGGTTTTATATTTTGTAAAAAAATTTTAAAGAACTTTCCCATATGACAAAAAACACCCCTAGGTTTCCACCTAGGAGTGTTACTAAATCATTATTTATATAATCTTTATTTCCACCCTATAAATTTATAGCTCTCTAAT
>JAFOCU010000108.1 GCA_017381055.1 Lachnospiraceae bacterium | reverse complement strand
GAAGATTTTCTTCTATTGCCTTATCTCGTATAAAAATCAATTCCTTAGCCTTTACATCTGTATCACTTTCGGTATATAAAAATATAGCTTCATATCTATCCTTTTTTAGAGATATCTGATGTATATCCATCTCGACCAATTCTACGTTATAATTTAGTTCTTCTAATTGTTCTGTAATATTTCTAACTAGAAAAC
Organism: Lachnospiraceae bacterium; assembly: GCA_017381055.1. Lineage (GTDB taxonomy): Bacteria > Bacillota > Clostridia > Lachnospirales > Lachnospiraceae > SVEL01. The sequence goes on along the minus strand of JAFOCU010000108.1, from coordinate 4,530 downwards.
TATTTGTTTCCATTATCATAAGTATATTTTGCATAGTTAAATTCCTTTCCCCGTTATTCATGCATAGTATAATCCTCATCTTCTTTAATAAGCTGTAGCATAATATCTGCAATCTCCGGATCAAACTGAGTACCTTTACCCTTGAGCAACTCATTACTTACCACATCTTGAGACAATATATCTCTATAGCTACGCTTAGATGTCATAGCGTCATAAGCATCTGCTACACCAATAATTCGTGCTAGCTCCGGTATCTCTATTCCAATTAATCGATCTGGATATCCCTTTCCATCATATCTTTCATGATGCCATCTTGCACCAATAGCGATATCAGGTAACTCTGACACCTCATTCAATATATTCGCACCAATTCCTGGATGTGTTTTTATTATCTCATACTCTTCATCTGTCAATCTTGAAGTCTTATTGATAATTTCTCTTGGCACGCCAATCTTTCCTATATCATGTAGCAATGCAGCATAATACAATTTTTCCAATTCCTCATCCGCATAACCCATACGTTTCGCAATCATCATAGAATACTTTGCAACTCTTGTGGAATGACCATTTGTATAAGCATCTTTTGCATCTATTGTATTAGCCAAAGCTTGAACCATCTGAACAGATAATCTTTCAACCTTTTCTCTACGTTTCTCAGCAACTTCCGTTTGTTTTTCAACTTCCTCCTTAAGATGCTTTTGAAGGTGTGAAAGCTCTACTATTCTTTGGATTCTTGGTAATGCTACCTCTTTCCTCATAGGTTTTCTGATAAAATCGATAGCTCCCTCTCCAAAGCCTTTAACTTCTGTCTGCAAGTCTTCATCAGATGTAAGGAAAATTACTGGTATGTCTTCATATTTTTCATTTTCCTTTAATATCTTAATAAACTCATGACCATCTATTTCTGGCATATGAACATCGAGTAAAATAAGCTCCGGTCTCTCTTCTTCAAGCATCTTTAATGCCTTCTTTGCCGAATTTGCTGCCATTACCTTAAAGGCTTCCCCGAGCATACTAGCTACTGCTTTAGTATTGATCTCGTCATCATCAACTACCATAATATGTGGATGTAAGCAACAGTCCTTCTCATGATCTATTTCATAACATAATTCCTTTGTCAACTTCATGACATCTTCCATAGCCACATCTGCCACATATGCACTAAGTTCATTAACCTTATTTTTTATATTTTGAGGAAGAGTGCAGCTTTCCAATTCCTTCATAGCCTCATCTGCACCATCCAAATCAAAGGTATCGAAAGCATCATGAATACGCATTAATATATCTTTTATTTCACCATTAGATACAGTCTTTGTTTCCTCTATATTTTTAATTCCATACTCCTTAAGCTTGTCCTTATAGCTTCGATAAAGCTTAATATGTTCAGAAGATTTTTCTTTTATTTTCTCCACATCATTAGCTTTTCCAAGCATCTCTAATTCATAAGATAACTTGGATAATTCCATAGCTCCTATCATACGAGCAGTATTCTTAAGAGCATGCACCTCTATGGTGTAGTCTTTTATCATGTTATCTTCTAGGCATTTTTCAAGCTTTTCACTCTTCATATCAATAAGCTTATAAAAATCACCTAACAATTCATAAAACAACTTTTCTGAACCACTATTCTTTATTCCCTCTAAAATATCCACGCCCTCTATCGCTGGATATTCTTCCTTTGTGCATTCCACAGTTGTTTTAGATTCTAAAGATACATCATCACTAACTTCCTCTATCAATTCATTTGGAAGCCACTTCTTTATACATTTTGTAATCTCAGCCATCTGAATAGGCTTTGCCACAAAATCGTTCATTTTCTCTTTTACAAACATTTCCCTTGCCTCAGATGTAGCATTAGCAGTAAGTGCTATTATCGGCAATGTTTTATAATATTCGTCCTCAAGCTTACGTATTTCTCTAGTTGCCTCTATACCATCCATTTCAGGCATCATATGGTCCATAAATACCAAATCATATTTATCATTCATAACCATATCCAAGGCTTCTCTACCATTTGTAGCAGTATCGATGTTCATTTTAAATGGTTCTAAAAGTGCCATTCCTACCTTTCTATTCATTTCATTGTCATCAACTAGCAAAATATGTGCCTTCGGAGCAATGAAACTCTTACCCTCTGAGTCTGTTTCTCCAAAGTTATGACCTTTTTCTTCTAATTCATCTATTGTGTTTGCAACAATAGTCTGTGGCACAGTAAAATAAAATGTGCTACCTTTTCCGTACTCACTCTCTATGCCAATACTGCCACCCATCAATTCTACTAACTGTTTTGAAATAGCAAGTCCAAGGCCAGTTCCTTCCTTAGTATGATTCTTTTTCACATCCAACTGTTCAAAGGAACCAAATAGCTTCGGCAATTCTTCTTCCTTTATACCAATACCAGTATCTTCTACAGTAAATAGAAGTTCAACCCTTTCATCATCTATAACCTTTGATTCTACAGATACTTTCACATATCCTTTATCTGTAAACTTTATAGCATTATTTACTAGATTAATAATAATCTGTCTTAACCTATGTTCATCACCAAGTAAAACGGCTGGTATATCCTCATCTACATCATATATCAACTCTATAGGCTTACCTAATGCTCTATTTTCAAATATCATCTTTAGGGCATTAATCATTGTCTTTGGATTATATTTTCCCTCCACAATATCCATCTTGCCAGATTCAATCTTAGAAAAATCTAGAATATCATTTATAATAGTTAACAATGCTTCTCCAGACACCTTAATATTATTGAGATATTCAACTGTTTCCTTAGAATGTTCACCTCTTAAAAGCACCTCTGTCATACCTACTATAGCATTCATAGGAGTTCTAATCTCATGAGACATACTTGATAAAAAAGTGGACTTTGCTTTATTAGCCGCCTCCGCCTTTTCTTTTTCCATCTCTGCCTTCTGAGTAGTCAATGCCTTTTCATAATAATACGAACGCTTATTGCCTTGCATTATCAATACAATAACTGTAATAGTTAACGCAAATGAAGTAATACCTGTTACGATATAATTCTTTATCATCAACTCATAAACCAAAGTATGATATGTTTCAGAGGACATTTCAGGAATTGTACTTAAGGAAGCTGAATAAATCATAAGCAATATACCTACAGCCCACAATAAACCTTTCTCCCAATTCTGTAGCTCTCTATATTTAAGTTCCTCCTGAAAATCCCTTCTCCAATCCTTACCCTTTAAATAAAATATTAATAGTACTGCGTATATTAATCCATAAAAAATCACAGAATATATTGCTGTGCCCAATTGTTCTAACTGAAACAAATTAACTGGCACAACTATGATTGGAATATATATACCATTTAAAAAGCCAGATATAGGAAGTGCACTTAAAAATCCTACGATTTTATGTTCTTTTCTTGCCAAAAATATATTTAACGCACACAAAAAACATGCTGAAATAGAAGCTATTCCTGGCATAAACACGCATAACGCAAAGACACCCAATGCACCATATAAATAAAACTTTTTCTGTTTTCTTTCTTCCAGACTTGGTTCCAAGAATATATATCTTGATATCATAAACAAGCTTATGTATATAATCATTGTTTCCATGGTCATAAACAACCATTCCATAATATCTAGCAATCCCATAACATTTCCCTGCTTTCTATGTAAAATAATATATAATATTTATCACATTCGAAGCTATTTCTCATTTTAAAATAGATGAAAAATAGATTTTTCCTTTTATTATTATATCACAATAATCCACTCTTACAACATATTTAAAAATAGTCCCACTTTATTCTATAAATAAAATGAGACTATTCAACGCATACGTAGTATCTATTTATAATAAATCTAATTAAAACTTCTTACCCAATTCAAAAGCGAACCTTGATGTGTATTTACAGTAACTGTTCTCTTCATATCCTCAGTCACTGGGCCATTTTTTGCCATCTTAGCTAAGATAGAAGCTTGAAGTTCCGCTATAGTCATTTCTTCATAAGGCTTATTTAAATCCAATACCTTATCTTCTGCATCCACTTTCTCTTCCTTTGCTTCGGCAAGAACCTCTTCCTGCTTTTCTGCAACTTCTACAATCTCTTCTAAAATAGACTTCTCCACCACAGGCTCTGCTACTGTTTCTGCTACTGTTTCTACTTTATTCTCAACTACATTTTCTACTACTACTGGTTTTTCTTCTGAAATATCTGCTACCATCTCTAGAACTTCTACATCACTTAATATATGCTCTGGTACCCAGATTTCTCCTGAATTGCCACCAATCTCTGCCGAGAATCCACCGCCACATACATTAATAGTACGACCTGATAAAACACCCTTGTATGTGCCATCTGGTGCGCCACCATGCATTGTGCAACCATTGTCATCATTATTAACCATAACTACTACTGTAGTACCCTCAAAGCTACGAGAGAATGTATACTGTCTAGTTGTTAGATTCTGCTCTCTATAGTCACCATAGCTTAAAGCCTTTACTTTATGGCGCATAGCTCCAAGCACTTTGATAAACTTAACATAT
>JAFOCU010000003.1 GCA_017381055.1 Lachnospiraceae bacterium | reverse complement strand
AGCAATTACAATGATAGTTTATAGAATATTATGTGTTGTTATAGGGTATTTATTTGGAATCTTTCAGACAGGTTATATTTACGGAAGATTAAATAATGTAGATATTAGAGATTTTGGAAGTGGTAACGCAGGTACAACAAATGCTATGCGAGTTCTTGGTAAAAAGGCTGGAATAATTACTTATGTAGGTGATATGTTAAAGGCGCTTTTGGCAGGACTTGCTATTAGAGGTATCTTTGGAATAGCTCTAGATTGTAGTTATGTAGAGGTATTTATGCTTGTAATATACGCTGGTGTTGGAGTTATTTTAGGACACAACTATCCATTCTATATGGGATTTAAGGGTGGAAAGGGAATTGCTGCATCTTCTGGAGTAGTAATTTCGTTGTTTGATCTCAAATTACTTGTTTTGGCGATATCAACATTTATTATTGTTGCATTGATATCTAAGTATGTATCATTAGCATCTATGTGCATGATGGTTGGTTTCTTTGTTGAATTTGTTATATTTAATCAGTTAGGCAAATTACAACCTTTATCAGGCACTAAATATACATTAGAAGCCTATATTCTTGTGTTCTTTATGGCTGCACTTGCAGTATTTAAGCATCGTTCAAATATTGTGCGACTTGTTAATGGAACGGAGAGAAAGATAGGACAAAAGAAAGAAGGACAGGTGGGTTAATATGGCAAAGGTATCAGTTTTAGGTGCAGGCGCTTGGGGCGTTGCATTAGGAATTCTTTTAGCAGAAAATGGCAATGATGTTATAATGTGGACACTTCTTGAAAACGAGGCTAAAATGCTTAAAGAAGAAAGAGAAAATAAAATCAGCTTACCAGGAGTTAAGCTTCACGATAGTATGAAGGTTACTACAGATTTAGAAGAGGCAGTAAGAGATAGAGATGTTATTGTTCTTGCTACTGCTTCTAGATTTATTCGTTCTACATCTGCAAAGATAAAGGATTTTGTTAAGGATAAGCAGATTATAGTAAATGTGTCAAAGGGTATAGAAGAAAGTACTCTTATGACTATGACAGACATTATTAGTGAGGAAATTCCTGGTTGTCATGCGGTAGTATTATCAGGACCAAGCCACGCTGAGGAGGTTGGTAGAGGTCTTCCTACAACATGTGTTGTTGGTGCTGAGGATATGGAAGTGGCAAAGTTTGTTCAAGATATATTTATGAACAATCGTTTTAGAGTTTATACTAGTCCAGATATATTAGGAATAGAATTAGGTGGTTCGTTGAAGAACGTTATCGCGTTAGCTGCTGGTATGGCAGATGGTATTGGTTGTGGAGATAATACAAAGGCTGCTCTTATTACACGTGGTATGGCAGAGATAACAAGATTAGGTCTTGCAATGGGTGGTAAGGCAGAGACATTTTCAGGTTTAACAGGTATAGGAGACTTAATCGTTACATGTGCTAGTATGCATAGTCGCAACCGTAGAGCTGGCATTTTAATAGGTGAAGGAAAAACTATGGATGAAGCTATGACAGCTGTTAATCAGGTTGTTGAAGGTGTATATTCTGCAAAGGCTGCAATTTTATTATCAGAGAAGTATAATGTATCAATGCCAATCGTTTCTGAAGTAAATAAAGTATTATTTGAAAACAAATCTGTAAGAGAAAGCTTAGAGGATTTGATGGTCAGAGATAAGACAACAGAGATAGTTGTAGATAATTGGAAGTAATGGTTTTTAATTAAAAAGAAGGTAGATAAGATGGCGATTATAAAAAAATATAATCCTAAGAAGATTTATCTGTCAGATAGACTTAAGGGGAAATTTGAGTCTATACTTGAATATTCATTGACTGTTGTAGAAGCTCCAACGGGGTATGGAAAGACAACAGCATTTTCTGAGTATTTAAAAAAATCTGATAAAAATTATATGTGGTTTAACATTGATAATAATGATAAAGAACAATTTTTTTCGGATTTTTGTGCGAAAGTAGAAGGCATTAATGGGGATATAGCGTCGCAAATGAGAGCTATTGGCTATCCAACAGATGAACATGAAAGTAGTAACTTAGCTAATGCTATTATGCAGCTTGATTTTAGCGAAGATACTATATTAGTTCTTGATAACTATAATTATATTGCAGATGAATATATAAATAGTGTTATTAAGGACTTGTCAGAAAAAAAAGATTTTAATTTAGTAATTGTATTAATTACTAGAGAGATAACCTCTGGTGATGACTTTGATATGATTACAAAAAGACAAGTAAATATTATTAGTAAATCAGATTTTATGCTTGATAGAAAGGAAATAGAAGAGTACTTTAAGCTATGTGGTGTAAAATTAGAAGAAAAAGAAATAGATTTACTTATAAAATATACAGAGGGTTGGATGAATGCTTTGTATATTCAGTTGCAGAATTATGCAGAAAATGGCTCTTTTGAATATTGTGTTGGTCTTAATAATTTGGTGTATAAAAATATATGGAAAAAGCTAACAGCTAGTGAGCAAGAGTTTCTTGTTGGAATGAGTTTATTTGATTACTTTTCAATTCGTCAGGCACTTGCTATGTCAAATGATGTTATTTCGGAGCCAGAGATTTATGAGCTTTTAGAAAAAAATGGTTTTATAGAGTACAAGCCTGCAGAAAGAAGATATTATATACATTATGTATTTAAATTCTTTTTGGAAAGCGAATTTGAAAAGTTGGAACCAATATATAAGAAAAGTTTATATAAGCTTGCAGGTCAATGGTGTGCTGATAATGATGATCATTATATGGCTATGCGTTTTTACCTTAAAATGGGTGATTATGAAAGTATATTAGCTCTTGATTGGAGTAATAGCAATATAATTTGTAAAGCGGTTAGAGAGAATAAAAATATATTTTTAGAGATAGTTGTTAAGACTGATACTGCACTTAAACAAAAGTACGCTCGTAATTATCTTGTATTTGTATTGTGTTTATTCATTTTGAATGAACGTTCATATTTTAGAAATGAATGTGAACAAATTAATAAATACATTGACAGCTTAGAAAATGATGGTGATGCCGCGCAAGAAGAACTTTTAGGTGAAATGAGTTTTTTAAATGCATTGAATAGCTTTAATAATTTAGAAGAAATGAATAATTGCTATGTGAGAGCATTTAAGCATTTGAATTCGCCAACTAAGATGTTTAGAGGATATAATTTAATATTGTTTGGATGTCCATCAGTATTGAATATGTTTCATACAAAAGAAGGAAATCTTACAAAGGAGCTTGAATTAATAGAAAAGGTAATGCCGAATTATTATATTCTTACAGAGGGTAATAGTAAGGGTATTGAATCTATTATGAAGGCAGAGGCTTTATTTGAACAGGGAAATCTTGAAGATGCATATATACTTTGTGAAAAGGCAAAATATATGGCTGAATCTAGAAATCAAGAAGACGTATTGATTTTGGTTGAACTATTAAAAGCAAGGATTTCTTTAATGAAAGCTGAGTTTGATAATGTTAATACATATTTGAATAATATGATAGCTATATCAAAGAAGAGTGGAAATGAACAATACCAAACACTTGTTGATATGTGTGTTGGTATGATAAATATTTCTTATGAAAATGTAGATGGCGTACCAACCTGGTTAAAGGATAGTTTGTTAATAGAATCAAAGTCATCCATTATATGCTTAGGTTATGCTAATATTATTTATGGAAGATATCTTCTTATAAATGGTGATTATAATAAGCTTTTAGCAATTAGTGGACAGATGCTAGATATAGCAGGTATTTTTTCTAATGTAATGTATAAGATATATACATATATTTATATAGCATTAGCGGAATATTATACTGATAAGAAGGAAAAAGCTATAGCTATGCTTGGACAAGCTATTGAGTTTGCATATAAGGATAATATAGTTATGCCTTTTGTTGCAATGGCTAAGGAAATAGAAAATTTAATTACAAAAGTAGAGGGAATTGAAGACGATAAAGAATATGATAGTTTTATTAGCAATCTTAGACAGGCTTTTAAGGAATATGGAAAAGGGCTTTCTGTTATAAAAAAAGCGTCTTCAAATACACAGAGTTATGGTTTGACAAAAAGAGAATATGAGGTTGCAAAGCTTGCGGCTCAACGACTTAGCAATAAAGAGATTGGTGATATTTTGTTTATTGCAGAAAGTACAGTAAAATCAAATTTGAAAATTATTTTTAGCAAGCTTTCTATTAATTCAAGAAATGAATTAAAAAACTTTTTCAAATAACGCTGATGTACTATGACTCTAATATAGATATAAATTGCATTAACATTGTTTGGAATTATATTTTGAGAGGCGGTGTTTTTGTATGAAGAAATTATCTAGAATAATATTTGGCAGGACTTTATTTCTGTTATTAGCATTGCTATTACAGACTGGAGTTCTGCTTTTGTTCATGGTTAAATTCTCAAGTTTTATAATTGTTTATTATGGATTTACAGCAGTAGTTTCTGTTTTGGTATGTGCTCATGTGGCCAATTTAGATATGAATCCTAATATGAGAATGTCATGGATAACCGTTATTATGGCTATGCCTATTTTTGGAATATTATTTTTTATATTTGTCAGATTACAACCACATAGTAAAAAGATAAATAACAGAATAAATTATATTATTAAGGAAACAAAAATTTATTTACCACAGAAAAACTTGTTCAACGAAGATAGCCATTTATATGGTTTATCATCGTATATGAATAATTATGCAGGGTATCCTATATATAATAATTCCGATGTGAAATATTTTCCGTTAGGTGAGAATAAATTTGAAGAATTAATTATACAGTTAAAGAAAGCAAAGCATTTTATTTTTTTAGAATATTTTATAATCGATGAAGGTAAAATGTGGGATACTATTTTAGAAATATTAAAAGAAAAGGTTAAAGAGGGTGTGGAAGTAAGGTTAATGTATGATGGAACTTGTATGTTTGCACTGCTGCCTCATTCATATCCTAAGGAAATGGAAAAGTATGGCATAAAATGTACAGTATATTCACCGATACGTCCAGCACTTGCTATGTATCAGAATAATCGAGACCACAGAAAAATCCTTGTTATTGATGGGAAAGTAGCATTTACAGGTGGTGTTAATCTCGCTGACGAATACATTAATGAGATAAAGAGATTTGGACATTGGAAGGATAATGCTGTAATGATAACTGGCGAAGCAGTAAGAAGCTTTACCATTATGTTTTTACAGGTTTGGAATATTCAAAATACAAAAAAAGAGGATTATGAAAAGTATTTAATTGAAACTTCAGTAGAAAATGAGAATGGATATGTTATGCCATATGGAGATCAGCCATTTGATAAAGAAAATGTTGGTGAATTTGTATATATGGATATTATCAATAAGGCAAAAAAGTATGTATATATAATGACACCATATTTAATTTTAGATAATGAGATGTTAACATGTCTTGAACAAGCGTCTAAAAGAGGTGTTGATGTAAAAATAATGATGCCACATATTACAGATAAACCATCGGCTTATCTTGTGGCACGAACATATTATCCTAAGCTTATAGAGAGAGGAATTGAAATATATGAGTATACTCCAGGATTTGTACATGCAAAGACCTTTGTTTCTGATGATAAGCGTGCAGTTGTAGGTACTATAAATATGGACTTTAGAAGTTTGTATTTAAATCTTGAATGTGCAGCGTATATGGAAAATGTATCAGCTATTACAGATATATATGATGATTATATGAAAACACTTGAAAAATGTAAAATGATAACAAAGGAAGATTGTGACAAATATAATCCAATCTTCAAGCTTATTGGTAAGCTTTTATGGACCATTGCACCCCTTATGTAAAAAAGCAAAAAAAGGTAAATAAATGTTTACTTTTACTTTGTTAACATATATAATTCAATATGTACTTTAATAAGGTACAGTAATTAAAAAGAGAATTTTATAGAAAGAGAATATTCAAATGAGAGATTTAGTAAATAATATATCTAAAGGGAAAAATCTTGAAGTGAATCTTCCTAAGTTTGGCCAAGAGATGATGGATGTATATTATAAATATGCAGCGGTTCGTCTTGCTATTAATCATTATACATATAATGAAATGCTAGACTTAAGAAAGGGAGAGATAAATACCCTTATAGCAGATTATAGAGAAATAGTTAAAAATGGTATTGTAGGAACATTGGTAGGCGAAGAGCTTGAAGAGGCTGTTGTTAAGATTGATAACATTAGAAATTCTGTTATTAAGATTATGAAGGGACTTACTTCTTTAGTAGATATACTCAATATATATGAGTATGTAATGAATAGAGTAGAATACCGATTTGCCTCGGAGGATAGCATAAACTTAAAGGATGATGAGGAGTTTACAAATCTTCTTATGGAGTATATGTTATCTGGAAATGATAAGACACTTGTTAACTATAGAATAACAGAGTGTGTTAGACAGCTTCCAATCCGTATGACAAAGGTTAAATTCTTTGAGTTATTAAAAGCGGGTATGGATGTATATAAGGACAGTGAGAAATCAAGTGTAGACGATTATGTATATATGCTCTCATCATCGTCGATGGTTTATACAGATGAGTATACAAAGAATATTTCAGATGATGTAAATGCTATTATAGATGAGTTTGAAAAAACTGATTTTACTAGCATTACAAAGGAAGAATATGACAACCTTAGAGATAAGCTTACTTACGCAGTAGAGTTCGTTCAGCGTATTGTTGATGAATATGTACTTTTTGTTGAGCTTGTTGGAGAGACATATGTTATGCTTCTTTCTGCACCATATGCGGATACAAAATGTGAAGAAAAAGATATTCTTGTAAGAATTATTGAGGCATCTGAGGATGATAATGTTGAAGATGCGTTGGTAGCGCTTGAAGGTAAGCAGGAAAAATATTACGCTATGTATTCTAAAGCTGAGTACGCAATAAGCGATATATTAGATAACAAGTCGGATTTAGTAGAAAGTCTTATGCTTATGCCGATGTATAAGTCACTAGATAAGATTAGTATATTGGAGTCAGGAAGTCACTTTGTAGAGTTTGACAGAGTGATTAATAGAGAAATAGCTGGTGTTTCTTATGTTAATGAGAAGTATAATGAGTTAGAGAAAATGCTTAAAGAGTTCTTTAAGAACCACGGAAAGCTTGTTAACAGAGCAGTAATGGCACATGTTATATCTGCATTACCAGTATTTTTCAATAATGCTAATGAAATTAAGAGCTACGTATATTCAAGTATAAGTGGATGTTCAGATGTAGCTGAAAAGATGGCTTGTGAAGAAATCTTTTCTACAATGATGGAGGAAGATGGTTTTAATGTTGTTTCATAAAAAGCTCTATTTAGATGATGAAATATCGGAGAATAAGAGAAAAATAATAAGAAAATTGAAACATAATAAGCTAACCTTGGGTGTGTATGTAATTGTTTTATCAGAAAGTGATACAGATCAGTTAGAAATTTATCCATCCTATGTACTTTTACAGGATATATTTAAGGATAATGAGATGACCGTTGTAGGTATTGCAAGTGATTTGGCTAGCTCAAGGGAACTACTAGTTAGGATGACAGAGGATTGCTTAAAGGAAACTGGAAAAGCTTCCTTTAAGGAATATTTTAATATGTAGGAAGGTTAAGGGTGAGAAATGCTAGGCGTTATACTTGATATATTATTAATAGTATTAAAAGTGATTGGCATTTTCGTTTTAAGTATTCTTGGTCTTTTTATATTATTGTTATTAGTTGTTTTGTTTGTACCTGTTAGATATAAGTCTAATGGTCAGTTTGAGAAAACTGAAGATGGTTTCGAACATGAGGTATATGCAAAGATAACATGGTGTTTGCATATTATTTCTATAAAGTTTAATCGAGTCCAAAATAAAAATGTATTGTCATTAAAAATTTTGGGAATTGATTTTCTAAATAGAAAGAAGAAAACCCAAAAAAAGAAAGCGAGAAAGCGGACTAATAGAAAGACTAGTCAGGGTGAAATTATAACCACAGATAGTCCTAAAACTATAGTAGAAAAGACAGAAAATATTAATACTATAAAACAAGAAGATTATGCAAACAAAAATGCAGAGGGAAATGTTAAGAAAGAGCAAATAAACCAAAATGAAAATGCAAAGGAAAAGAAAACAAAGCCTAAGCTAATTCAAAGGATTAAAGCTTTTATATGTAAGCTTGGAAGTATTTGCGAAAAGGTTAAGAACCTAAATAATGTAAAAAACTCTTTTATAGAATATCTTAAGAAGGATACTTCAAGAAATGCTATTAAAGAGATTAAAAAAATAATTTTAAAGCTACTTAAACATATTTTACCAAGAAAGTTAAGAGCTACAGTAGGTTTTGGTTTTGAAGACCCGGCGACAACAGGAAAAGTTCTTGGTGCTACAAGTATTTTCTATGGAATATATGGTGATAAGCTTGAGTTAGAACCAGATTTTAACAAACCAGTATTATATGGAAAATATAAGTTTAAGGGAAGAATACGAATGTGTTCATTGCTTATAGTAGCATTGAAATTATATAGAAATAAATGGATTAAAGAGTTTATTAATTTTTCAAAAGAATCAGTAAAGGATTTATAGGAGGAGCTATGCAAGAGAATAATTTTGACAAGACAGTAGGTTCGTT
>JAFOCU010000107.1 GCA_017381055.1 Lachnospiraceae bacterium | reverse complement strand
ATTCTTCTAACTATATATTAGAGCCATCTCGTATTGAAGAAGATTATGCAACATTCAATACAATAGATAAAAATGCTAATATTACAATCAAAGTAACAGAGTATGGAATAAATGATGTTAGTTATATTGATTTAAACAGTAATGGTGGAGCTACTATTGATGATGCTATTACAAGTACAGAAACCACATACAGTAGTGAGAAGATTGAAGAAGAAATTGGTAAAAATACAATAGAACAACAAATTGAAGATGCTTTGAATTGTATTGATATTGCAAATCACGCACTTCGATTAGTTATTGTTAGCAAGGATTATGAAACGCTAGTGTTTCGTGGGAAAACATATAATTGCTATGATAGTATAGCGGTAGCTATTGACACAGAATATGAATTAATAATGTCTACATATCAACTTGGACTGGCAGTAATAGTTATGGAGGGTACTTATACTGAATGTATTAGATTGTATGGAAAAGAAAACATTTCTATTGTAGGTGTTAATAAATATAAGTGCAAAATCGTTAATGAAGAAACCGATACAGAAAATGGATATAAATATCCTCCACTGTGGATAAATCCTAGCACTACCGTAATGAACTTGACAATACAATGTACTACATCAAGAAACATACGAGAGGCTTATTGTATTCATACAGATGATGATGGTACTGGTAAAGTCGTTATTAGAAACTGTATATTACATTGTTCGCAACACGCTTGTATAGGCTTTGGTACAAGACAAGATGCACCTTTATTTATTGAAGATTGTGATATGATAAATGATTATTCTAATGCTAAAAGTGTTTTATTGTATGGACATAATGCGTGTACACAGAATACTACGAGAGAAGAGGTGCATATTACCAGATGCTATGGAAGAACTGCTATGGGGCAGCCTTTAGACCTTTTTAATGCTAATTGGTATTATCCTACAGGCGCTAGAGGCTCATTACCGTGGTTGCTTTATTTCAATGACAATACATTTTATCGAAGAAACGAAGAAATTCCAACAACTATTACAGCTTCTACAGCGTATACTGGGGAAAGTAAAGATACAATTAACTTTATTTCTGGCGGTATGATGCGTATGCCGAGCAATAGTGGAAACAACATAGAAACATTAAACTATCCATATCAAAATGTTATTGAAAATGTACCACCTACTAGCATTGAGTTTAACGCAGATTACATCACAGAAACTGATACTAGTATATCAATGTATGAAATACGAAATGGCATTTGTTATGTGACAATGGATGTAACAAGTGTTGTTAGTACAGATGCTGGCAGAGTAGTTTGTACACTACCAAAACCATCCTCACAGATGCAATTTACTATTCCTCCTTTCAATAACCAATCCACAATTCGTGTTGGAGCAATACTATTTGCAAATGGAAACCTATCCTTCTTTTCTCTTGAAGCAGGTCAACGCTATATGCACACTTTTAGTTACCCAGTGGCACAATAACAACAATTAACAAAGGGTGACGGAGCTGATGTTGAGTTTGATGATGTACCTACAGCAAGTTGGACACCTGCTTCTGGTGGGGCATTTAGATGGTATAAAATTTCAAGTACATTAGTTTAACAAAGGGTCTTGTGACTTCTTAAT
>JAFOCU010000106.1 GCA_017381055.1 Lachnospiraceae bacterium | reverse complement strand
TCATGTAAATGTGCATGTTCTGGACCAATACCTGGATAATCGAGTCCTGCCGAAATAGAATATACTGGTGCAATCTGACCATATTCATCCTGACAGAAATATGACTTCATTCCATGGAATATACCAATGCTTCCTGTGTTAATAGTTGCCGCTGTCTCCTTAGTATCAATACCTCTACCAGCAGCCTCACACCCTATAAGCTTAACTGATTCATCCTTAATAAATTCATAAAACATACCCATTGCATTACTTCCACCGCCTACACAGGCCATAACCACATCCGGAAGTCTACCTTCTTTTTCAAGAATCTGTGCTCTTGCTTCTTTACTTATAACACTCTGAAAATCTCTTACTATCATTGGAAAAGGATGTGGTCCCATAACTGAACCCAAAACATATAATGTATCATCCATTCTCTCAGTCCAAGCCTTCATACATTCATTTACAGCATCTTTAAGTGTCATTGTTCCTGTCTCAACAGGATGTACTTTTGCACCTAAAAGTTCCATTCTATATACGTTCAAAGCCTGTCTTATAGTATCCTCTTTACCCATATATATTTCACACTCTAATCCTAAAAGTGCTGCTGCTGTAGCTGTTGCTACTCCATGCTGTCCTGCACCAGTCTCAGCTATAACTCTTGTCTTCCCCATTTTTTTTGCTAAAAGTGCCTGACCTAACACATTATTTATCTTATGAGAACCTGTATGATTTAAATCTTCTCTCTTAAAGTATATCTTTGCTCCACCTAAATCCTTAGTCATCTTTTCAGCATAGTATAAAAGAGAAGGTCTACCTGCATACTCTCTTAACAATGTATTTAATTCCTCATTAAATGCTTTATCATTTTTGTAGAACTCATACGCCTCTTCAACTCTTTTTATCTCTCCCATAAGTTGCTCTGGTATGTACTGTCCTCCATGCTGTCCATATCTTCCTGTTTCCATTTTTCCACCTTTCCTTCCGCCTTAGGTGTAAATAAGTATATTTTGGTATAAAAAAAATCCTCGACAATAGAACTAAATCTATTGTCAAGGACGGTCTATATCACATATACCGCGGTGCCACCTTGATTTGTGGGATTCACACGCTCAGCAGAATACTATCATATTCCCGGCAAATAACGCATGCCTTACGTCATAGAATACTAGGAGCTTACACTCTTTTGACTATGCCCTCAACGGTCCATTTAATAGACTGCATTTCTACCGGTTCTCAGCATTCCCAGCTCTCTGTAAGCGCATCTTCTATTTTTATCTCCGCATCATCGGTTTATCTTTATCAATTTATCGCATTAACGCATCGTTAATGTTATATACATTATACATCATTAATTCCCAATGTCAACCATTTACATGGATAAATTTAGAAATAAATTTACCTTTACAACTATCTTTCAATATACTGAATAGCGATACAACTTGGGCCACCCTGTGTTACAAATACAGGACTTAAATCATGCATTATTACTTCTACCCCCGGAATAGCTTCCTTTATCTGCTGGACAACCTTATTCGCATCTTCCAATGTATTGGCATGAGTAACATATACAATATGATTCTCGCCAACATTATTCTTCTGCATACGCTCTATTACAGCTTTAACTGAAGCTGCTAAAGTTCTCTTTATTGCATATTTATCAAGTCTCTTACAATCCTTTGTAAGTGTCATAATAGGCTTAAGCTTTAACACACTACCAAAAGCTGCTGCCATAGGTGTTAATCTTCCACCTCTTCTTAAAAAGCTAAAATCCTGTGGAATAAGGAAGGATTCTGTCTTCTCAATCATGCCATTAACATAATCAATAATTTCCTGAGCACTCTTTCCAGCAAGCTTCATCTCCTGGGCCTTTTCTACCATATATTTATGAGGACCACATAATGTCTTGCTATTAATAACTGTAATATTATCTCCATTATCTACGATTTCTTTTGCTCCACAAGCTGTCTGATATGTACCTGATAAACCATCAGCCATTGAAATATTAATAATCTCATCATCAGGATACTTCTCATACACATCTACAACATCACCAATAGGTGGCTGTGAAGATCTAGGAATCTCACCTTTAGCTATTCTCCCATAAAAATCATCCATATCTACAGCCAAATCACGGCCTTCCATATCTCCAATTGTAACACACAAAGGAATCATATCTATTCCCATTTTCTCTGCTTCTTCTGCTGTAATTAATGAAGAAGAATCTGTAACTATTCTAACCATAACCAAAATACCTCGTAATGTAGTTTTTAAATCTATATATAATAGTTTGCACTATTTACGTGTAATAGTCAACCACTTTTCATAGAAATTTCCCATATGATAAAAAAAGCGAAGTGATAATTCACTTCGCTTTAATGGTTTCTTTATTAAACTACTAAGAAGAACTTTACAATAAACATCACTGATAAGATGTAAGTAAGTAATGATACCTTCTTAGCCTTACCTGTTAATACCATAATGAATGTATATGAGATAAGTCCTAATCCAATTCCGTGTCCAATTGAACCAGTAACTGGCATTGCAATAAGCATAAGCGCTACTGGTGCCATCTGAGATATATCATCAAAATCAATATTCTTAAGTCCTGCTAACATTACTATACCTACATAAACCAATGCTGCTGATGTGGCTGGTGCTGGAATAATTGCCGCGATAGGAGCTATAAACATACATGCAGCAAACATAACTGCTGTTGTAACTGCAGTAAGACCTGTTCTTCCGCCTGCTTCTACACCTGCAGCCGACTCAACGAACGCTGTAACTGTCGAAGTACCTGTGCATGCACCAACTGTTGTACCGATAGCATCTGAAAGAAGTGCTTCCTTCATCTTAGGCATATTGCCTTCCTTATCTACCATACCAGCTCTTGATGCTGTACCAACTAATGTGCCAATTGTATCAAACATATCTATCATACAGAATGTAACAACCATAAGTGTA
>JAFOCU010000015.1 GCA_017381055.1 Lachnospiraceae bacterium | reverse complement strand
GTACGGAATGGAGCAACAGCTGAAATTGTAAACATAGTTAGTTCTAATTTACAAGAAAAATATGATATCCGAAAGATATGTATTGATGATTACAATTTTGGTTATTGCAAAGGTTGTAGAACCTGCCATAATACTGCAAAATGTATTCAGAATGATGATGTAGATAAAATAATAGAGCAATACGAATGGGCAGATATAGTAATATCGGTAGCACCATCGTATTGGGCAGATATTCCGGGACAATTTAAAGCATTTATTGACAGATGTACACCATGGTGTAATACCCATGAACCACATGCGAAAATAAGCAGTGGAAAGAAGGGATATTCAATTGCATTAAGAACGGGGCCAAGTATGAGGGAGTGTGATCGAATTATCGAAAGTATAGAACATTTTTATGGTCATATGGAGATTGAAGCTTGTGGTAGTTTGGGGTTATGTTCAATAGAGTATAAAGAGGCGCTAGAAGATAGAAAAGACGACATAAAAGTTTTTTGTAGTCTTATATAAGAGGAGAAGTGCGTAAAATGAGAAAACCTAAGATGATATTATTTGACTATGGTCAAACATTGGTAAATGAAAAAATATTTGATGGCGTAAAAGGTACAGAAGCTGTTCTTAAATATGCTACAAAAAATAAATACAATAAAACTGCAGAAGAATTACAAGCGTATGCGAATGAATTGAATAAAGAACTAGGACGTTTTGATCCGGAAAAGAGACATTTATTCCAGGTGGAAGTGCCTAATCGAATGTTTTCTAAATACTTATATGAATCGCAAGGTGTCGAGATACATTTAAGTTCAGAGGAAATGGATAGCGTATTTTGGGATGCAGCGGCACCTGGTACACCGACAGACGGAGTAGAGGAGTTTTTGGAATTTCTAAAGAAAAATGGAATTCGTACTGGCGTAATCAGTAACATTTCCTATAGTGGTAAAGCAGTGACAAAAAGAATTAATGATTGTCTTCCGAATAATGACTTTGAATTTATTATAGCGACTAGTGAGTATATGTATCGTAAGCCTAATAAGCATATATTCGAGTTGGCACTAGAGAAGGCGGAATTATCACCTGAGGATGTATGGTTTATAGGAGACCAGTATCAGTGTGATATAGTAGGTGCAAAAGAAGCTGGAATGCAGCCTGTTTGGTATATTGGTGCTATAGATATGAAGTATGAGCAAAAGGAAGATGTTCTTACGGTAAAGACATGGAAAGAGTTGGTGGATATATTAGGTGAGTTGGATTAAGATATTGTAATTGTATAAAGTATATGCCGCAGAGAAATCTGCGGCATTTATTTTTGTTATGTTATTATTCTGCGAATTTTTTAATATATGCTAATAATCGTGATTTAGCATCATTATCAGCCTCTTTGTATGATTTAACCATTTCAAATAAAATGGAATCATGTTCTATATCAACAACGTATCGTTTAGGATTATGATTATCAGTTTGACCTAGTAAGTACTCAGCAGATGTGCCAAGAACATCTGCCATAACATATATTACATGAATAGAAGGAATTCTTTGTCCAGATTCGTATCGTAAGTAGGCTGGCTGTGACATTTCCATACGCTTAGCAGCCTCTTGTTTTGTTATGCCCAGTTTTTCGCGACATTGAATGAGGCGTTTTATGTTAAGAGTTGTTGTGTTCATAATAAATCCTTTCGTTTTAAAGATTATTATTGATTATACCATTGGAATATGATAAAATGCAAGTATGCCAATGGTATAAAGTGATGAATTATAGAGGTTACAATATTTCTTATAAGTGTTTGTTGGATTTACAGATTAGATTAGTCAGAAAACTAGGTTGTAAAATGAATAGTAACGAGATACAATATAGGAAATAAGTGATGATTTTAAGTATTATTTGAAAGGAGAGATGTTATGGATATTACTGCAAAAGGAAATGTGGATTGTCCTACAGAGAATCAAGTTCAGATTGTGCTTAATATGCTTGATGAGGCGATTGAAGAGTATAAAAGAGGGGAATTTGTTTCTGAGGAAGAAATGTTTAAGGAGCTAGAAAGCATTAAGTAATATGCTTAAAAGTTATACAATTAGATTTGTACCGACAGCAAGAAAAGATTTGGTACAAATGAAAACGTATATTTTGAATAAATTTAAGTACCCGGAATATGGAGTGAATTTCGATAAAAAAATAAAAGAAGCTTTGATGATTATTAAGAAGTCTCCAACAAGTTTTAAGAATACACAGTTAATATATAAGGGACTTAATATTTATATGAATAACATAAAATCATATTTGTTTTTCTATGTTGTGGATGATGTTAATATTTGGATTCTTCGTGTACTTAAAGAAAGAATGAATTGGGAAAATATTATGAAAATATGGATTAAGCAAAATGACTAATTAGATCACTCTCCCATAGGATTAATTTCCTATGGGAGTTTTTATTCTTCCTTTGCAAACAAACAATCTTTGTGATATTCTAGATACTATATATTTAGTGAAATGAAATGGAGAAGTATAATGGTTTTTAAGATAATAGCATTAGCCTTAATGGCATCGTTTTATATTTGCTATTTCGCAAAAATGATTAGCCAAAAAAAACAAGGAATAGATACAGATCAATTAGGAAAAGGCAAGGTAGGATTTGTAAAGTTTATAGAGGTTACATTGAAAACTTCAACATATTTACTACCTGCAATAGAAGTGGCAAGTATTGTTTTTTATACTGGCAGTGTAAACGATGTGCTTCGTATAATTGGGCTAATTATATTAGCGCTTGGTGTTGTAGCCTTTATCGTGTCAGTACTACAGATGAAAGATAATTGGAGAGCTGGAGTTCAGAGAGAAGAAAAAACAGAGCTTGTAACAACCGGTATATATTGCGTCAGCAGAAATCCAGCATTTTTAGGATTTGATTTAATGTATATAGGTATTATGATTGCATTCTTCAATTGGTATTTATGTGTTGCTACATGTTTGGTGATGGTGCTTTTCCATTTGCAGATAGTAAATGTAGAAGAGGATTTTTTAATAGAAGCATTTGGTGATGAGTACATAAAATATCGTAAAAAGGTTTGCAGATATTTCGGTAGAAAATTTTGGATATAAGATAATAAACTTAGGAGAATAATATGTTTAATAAAAGTGATATACGTAGAAACGCATGCCAATTATTTGGTATGTAGAGCAAAAGACTTGGTTCAATCGTATGGTTACAGAAGTTACTTGTGAGAAAAAGGATATGCTTTTGGTAAATTATGAGGCTCCTAATGGAACAAAAAGACATAACCGTCTTTGGAACGGAGGAAATGGAAAAGGTACTGTAAAGTTGTATCGTTATGGAAAGTTGATAGATGAAGTGATTGCAGAAAATATCGGATGCGAGTACGGAGAATACGATAATGAGAGCAGTTATAACTAAAGAGATAAAATGATTATATTAATAACAGGAGCTTCTCATACAGGCAAGACAGCATTGTCACAGCGATTACTTGAAAAGTATAAATATCCATATTTATCAATAGATCATTTAAAAATGGGATTGATAAGAAGTGGAAATACAGATCTTACGCCTATGAGTAGCGGAGCTGAGTTAACTACATATTTATGGCCTATAGTTCGTGAAATGGTAAAGACAGCTATAGAAAATAAGCAAAACTTAATTGTTGAAGGATGTTATATTCCTTTTGATTGGGAGAAGGATTTTGAGCCGCATTACCTTGAAAATATTAAGTATTATTGTTTGGTAATGAGCGAAGATTATATTAGAAATAATTTTGCTGATATAAAAGAGTACGCAAATGTAGTTGAGAGTCG
>JAFOCU010000105.1 GCA_017381055.1 Lachnospiraceae bacterium | reverse complement strand
TTGCAGTGATTTGTTTTATAAAAGCTAGAAAATTAAAAGTAAAAGAGCAAAATCAAATGTATAGTCAAATGTATAGATAAGAAGAAGGTGAAAGTATGCAACGAAAATTACGGATTATTAGTACAGTAGCGGTGGCGTTGTTATTAGTAGTTGCTTGTGGCAAAAAAGTTACAGAAGAAAAAACTACTCAAGAGATTACGGATGTTAATGCTACAGAAATAGAACAGACAACCGAGGAAGTGACAACTGAAAAAGATATTGTATCAGGTGAGGAGCAGACCACTGATTCAAAGGCAGAAGTAGAAGCAGAAAAACCGTATGTTCCAATTACAATGGCATTTGTTGGTGATATGTATCTTGGAGATGAGTTATATGGTAATTATACAAAGTCGGGTTTGACAGGCTTTTTAAGTCAACCTATCTTAGATATATTTCAGCAGACAGATATTATGGTTGCTAACCATGAATATTGTGCAACAGATTTAGGAGAAGAAGCTAAGGATACGGAGCAGTTATATAACTTTAAGGCACCTACTGCTAGAGAATTTCTTTGGAAGGATTTAGGGGTTGATTTAGTTACATTGGCCAATAATCATACTATGGATTATGGTGATCAGAGTCTTTTGGATACTTTAAATACCTTAGACAGTGTAGGGATACCAACTATTGGAGCTGGAAAGAACCTTTCAGACGCATTAGCGCCAGAGATAAAGGTTGTTAATGGAAAGAAAATAGCATTCCTAGCAGCTAGTAGATTTATCTTGAATTATGATTGGTATGCAACGGAAACAACTCCGGGTATAATGACGACTTATGAGGGTACTGATAGATTTGGTATGATGAAGGATGAGATTACTCGACTTAAGGAAGAGGAAAAGTGCGATATTGTATGTGTTTATGTTCATTTTGGAAAGGAAAAGACATATGAACTTACTTCTAATCAGCCAGTAATCGCTCATGGATATATTGATGCAGGAGCTGATTTGGTTATAGGAAGTCATGCTCATAATCTTCAAGGAATAGAAATCTACAAAGATGCACCTATTTATTACAATCTTGGAAACTTTTTGTTTGGTAATTATAGAGTAGATACTATGGTTGTTAATGTTGAAATCAATGAGGATAACAGTATTTCTACAAGAATTACACCATGTGTAAGTCAAAGATATTTGGTAGAAGAGGTAGTTGGTGACAAGGCCCAGGAAATTTACGATTTTCTTGAAAGTATCTCTGTAAATGTAGATATAGATGAAAATGGAAATGTAACAGAAAAAAAGTAAATAAATAAGTATGTAAAATTTGCAAAATATTGTTCAGGCAAAGCTATTGAAAGAATACAAATAGCTATAGATAATGAAGAGATAGAAGGTAAGAGTAATCTCAGTATGATGGCATTGTCTTTAGCTAATCTTCTTGAAATTGAGGGAGATGATGAGGCAGCCTCTAATTATTCAGCGATAGCATTAGACTGTCCTAATGAGAAGATATTAGAATGTGTCAACGAGTTCAGAGAGATGTTATCAAAGAAGATAAGAAGTAATATGTAAAGTTTCTAGAGAGGCTATTGTAATAATAGCCTCTCTATGTTTTATTTAATTTACTTTAACCGTTATTTGTGTTATAGTATAAAAAAGAATTTAGTCAATTAATACATTAAATTTAAAATTGACATAGGGTATTGAGGTTTTTATTTGAGAAGTATGAAAAAATAAGGAGAAGTGTGAAGATGAGTACAAAGGAAAAAGTTAATAAGAAACCGGTAGAACCAGAGAAAATAGTAAAAGTAATACAGTATTTACCGTTAGTTATAACAGCTATATTTTTGCTTCTAAACATAATACGTGTTAATGTACCGGGTATTGTATGTATAAGTATATGTGAGCTTTTGTTTGCAGGAATGGTTGTACTTATAAAGGTTAAGAAGCCTAGTTTAAGATTCCAGGAGTTTGTTTTATCATTTGCATTGCCATTACTTATTTTTATGATTTCGTTATTTAGTGGTGCATCCTATAGTGATGATTTTACACTATATCTTGCTGTAATAGCTATAGTTGGATTGTTCTTAAAGCCTTCATTTACTAAGATTCAGATTATACTTGTAGATGTATTATTGCTTCTTATGTGGGCTATTCATCCAGAGAAGGCTGGTGCTACAGGTCAGTACATATTATGTTATGCTTGCTATAATTTAGCTGCGTGGTTGTATTATAATGTTGTAAAAAGAGGACAAGCATTTATCGCAGTATCAGAGGAGAAAGCCAAGGAATCTCATATGGTATTAGATACTATGAGAGAGATTGGTGACGAATTACAGAAGGATTTTGAAGAATCATCGAAGCAGATTAAGGTTGGAACAGTAGGCTTGCAGAATGGTTCAGCGGCTATAGCTAATGTAGCTAATGATGCAGAAGAAAGCTGTGCGTCCGTTAGAGATATGCTTAAAGAAGCAGAGAATCAGATAGGTGTCATGAATGGTGCAGTTAATATGTTCGAAACTGCATTATCAGAAAATCGTAAAAACGTAAATTCTATGAACGAAAATCTTAAAACAGTTGATACAGCTATGGATGAGGCAAATAGCGTATTATACGAGATGGAAGCACAGATGAAACAGATAAGTGGAATAGCTAAGCAGCTTAGTGATATTTCATATAATCTCACTATATTATCATTAAATGCTTCAGTAGAAGCAGGTAGAGCAGGTAGAGCAGGAGCGGGATTTGGAGTGGTTTCAAGTAATATGCGTGAGCTTGCTGCTAAGAGTGATATGTTCTCTGAACAGGTAGGAGAAGCTATTAAGCAACTTATAACAAGTGTTAGAGAAACTACAGAGAAGTTTGAGGGAAGCAAGGAAGCTATGAATGCTTCTATAGATACAATGAATCAGTTAACAGAAAGCTTTGGAGGACTTAATCAGCAGTTTGAGTCATTATATGTGAACATTGAGGAACAGAATTATAGCATTAGTCAGATTGATGGTATATTTGAGGAACTTAATGGCAAGGTGTCGGATATGCATATTAGCGCTATGAAGAATCAGAATGCAGTAGATGACATTGCCAAGGCGCTGGATGCATATAGTGAAAATATATCAAGTGTTATAGAAAATACGAGAGTGTAATATATGGCATATCCTAGTGATATGAATAAGTGAGGTGCGAGGGATGAAAGTATTACAAAAGAAAATAATGATACTTGTGATTAGCAGTAGTTTGATTTCAGCACTGCTAGTTATAGTAATTGCATTTATGAATTACGTGCATATTGTTCGAAAAGATTCTAGCCAAATTATGCAACTTATGTGTTTAGATAAAAGGCAAGTGATAGATGAAAAGCTATTAAATGTTGAGCAAAGTGTAAATACTCTATATCATTTTGCTAAGAATCAAATTAATGAGAAGGGTAATTTGTGGCAAGATGAAGCTCAGTTATCGGAGCATATGAATAGAATGGAAGAATTGATGGAGACAACGGCTCAATTTACAGATGGTGCAGTATCTGTTTATTATCGATTGACTCCTAAAATGGAAGAAATCACACAAGGAATATGGCTTGTGAAGGGAGAAGATGGTGAATTTTTAAATCATGATATAACTAATATTTCTCAATATGATAAAGATGATATTGAACATGTTGGATGGTACTACATCCCTATAATGAACAGAAAGGAAACATGGATGAATCCATATTATAATGGAAATATGGATGAAGAAATCATTTCGTTTGTTATTCCAGTTATTATCGATGAAGAGATTACTGGTGTAGTTGGTATGGATGTTTCAACAAGTCTTTTATATGATAATACAAAGACTGTAACAGTGTATGACGAGGGTTATGCATTTTTAATGGATAATGAAGGTAGATTTGTTTA
>JAFOCU010000001.1 GCA_017381055.1 Lachnospiraceae bacterium | reverse complement strand
CTTGGTACACTTGCTTCTTTTTGTTTAAGGTACACAAATAGAGCATCAACCAATGGCTTTATTATAGCCTGGCGCTGCTTAAGTCGTTCGTCAGAAGAAAGTTCTTTTAGTTTTCCTTCTTCGCGGTATATAGCTTGTATCTGTTTCATTATGATATAAGCCTCTGAATTCTTCTGGGCTGATGATGGTATTGTCTTTAATACCTCATCAAATCTACGTCTGGCATGTACCCAGCAACCAGCGATAGTTAGGTCTTCAAGTTCTTTTTCAACTGTATGATAGACTTGATAACCATCAGTTACACATACACCTGAATAATCCTTTAAGAATGCTCTAGGATGTGACGCATTTCTTGTACGTTGATATTCGTATAAGACTATCTGTTTATCTGTGTACATATGTCCTGAACGATATACCCACATATAGCTCTTAGCACCTGCCTCGCGTCCATCTCTGTTTACAATTACAGGTGTTTCATCAGCTTGTATTACATGGTAATCATATAACTTCTCATGAAGATAGTCATATAATACAGCCAAATGACTTTCGCCTATTCGTATCATCCAGTTTGCCATATTTTTTCTGTTTATGTTTAAACCGTATCTTTCAAATTCCTGTTCCATACGATTAAGAGGGCATGCATTTACATACTTGCCATTTATTATAGCAGCAGCGATAGATGCAGATACTAAGCTTCCATGCAATAAACTCTTTGGATGCTTTGCCTTTACTATACGTTCATCGTTCTTACTTGCATACACTCCTACATGATGTTCTTCGATTTCAACCTTTGCTGGTACAAAGTGATATTTCTTTGATATAGCATCTGGCAATTGTTTCCAACCATTTTCTCCAAACTCTGATATCAATTCATCATCTGTCATATAATGATCAACTCTAATAGTATCTAACCCTTTGATATCTTCTTCACGCTTACCTTTTGTTTTTTGCTTTCTAGTTGGCTTTACCTCTAAATCATCAGGCTCTTCCATATCAAGATTACATTCGGCCTCTGCCTCATTAAAGAATACAATCATCCCATCAACTTCCATGAAACTTATCTGATATGTATCTTGCATTTTTTCAGAAGAACGACCAAAACGATTATTCTTTGATAAAACAAGCTGTTCCATCATAAGCTGCATCTTTTCATTTAATGCATGTGTTTCCTTTGTAAGCATCTCTAACTGGTCCTGCATATTTAGAAACATCTGTACCAATAACGACTTATCTATATTATTAAGTTGTTCTTCTGTGAACTTTATCTGCATAATTATGGCTCCTTTTTAAACTTCCATAAGTATAGCATATTTAGCTTAAATTGGCTACTTCACAGACTTTAGTGTTTAGTCATTTTGACTGTGGATAACACTTTTTAAGAATCTTATTTTCTATGATTTTTAAGAACTATTATCCACTTTTTAGAATAAATCCATTAGATTTACATCGTTTTTTATGTCTAATTATTGTTGTTTAAATGTTTTGTGGACAAAGTTGTGCGAATCGTACGATTCGCACAAAGTTATCAACATAAAAAATTTTTCAATTTCTACATATTGCACAAATATTACATCAGCCTTGGTGGGTCTTCAAGTTGGGTTATTGGTCTTCGTGCTATAATCGAAAATCCCTGCATCAGCTGGTGATATTGATATTCGTCTATTTCGATGGCTTCATCATTACTTCTTGGCCATTCAAATGCTCCTATATTTAGTCTTTTATACATAAGCAAGAAGCCATCGCCTTCCCATAACAGGGCTTTAATTCTATCGCTCCTTCTGCCACAAAACAGAAATAACGTATCCTTATCATAAGGATCAAGATTAAATTGAAACCTAACTATACTAGCGAGTCCCTCTATACCTCTTCGTAAATCAGTATTATTCTAGTTTTAAGATAATACTGATTATCCGAGAAATATTATTATTCGAGAAGATTGCTGCAACCTGTTGTAGTTACAGCATTTCTTCAAAAACTTCTCGAATAATTATCTATCTTGTTTTTAAAAAATCTGGAATAATATCAGCTGATTTCTTTACTTTGATTTTATGATTGTCACCAAACCATGTTTCATTCCATTCTTTCAATTTTTTATCAACTGTATCCTGCGATATTTCTGCATAAATTTGTGTTGTCTGTACCGAAACATGCCCTAATATATTTTTTATTGTTACTATATCAACTCCAGCTTCCAGTAAATGACATGCTGTGCTATGTCTCATGGAATGAGGAGGATAGCTATCTGCTCGAAATAACGAGGGATTTTGGAGTTTGGCCATAGAAACATACTTTTTATAAATGCCTTCTACACAGGATACCGTCATTTTTTCATGCGTTTGGCTGGAAAATATATGTCGTTCTGGATATTTTTCAATATCTCTGTGAACTATATATTTGTGTAATGTGTCAGCTAATTTCTTTGATATACCGACTTGACGAGTCTTTGAACCTTTCCCTATTAATGTAATAGATGCGGATGTATCATTCATACGAATATCTCTTACCATTAAATCGCATATTTCCTGTGCTCTGGCACCTGTTGCATACATTAATGAAAGCAATACTTTATCCCGTAATCCCGTTTCATAATTTTCATCTGGAAGATTTAACAGTATTCTTATTTCTTCCCTTGAAAATACTGCACGTTGTTTTAGAATTGATTTCTTTACTGGAATCTTTAATATCGCACTTCTAAAAACTGATGCTGCATCAAAATCTCTATTCTGTGCATACTCAGAAAATGCAGAGATTGCAGATAATCTTTGATTTCGCGTTGACGGTTTGCATAGTCTGTCAGTTTCCAGCCAGTTAAGGAATTCCAAAAGCGTCTCATATGTCAAATCAGAAAATTTAATGTCGCTTGCAGAGATACCTTTTGTTTCTAATATGAAACGTATCAAAAGCAAAAAACTATGCTTGTATGAATTGATTGTATTCAAGCTCAATCCTCTGCTATATGGCAAATAAGTTTCAAAGTAGTCTTCCAAAAGTGAAATGAAAGTTATTTTTCGTTTACTCATTAAATTCCACCTCCGGAAACAAATCACCTGCGAAGGATTCAAATTTGATAAGAGTATCCTCAAAGTAATCGCCACTGTATTTTAAATATTTCTCTGTTTCATATAAGCTGTCATGTCCCAGATATGTTGATAGAAATGGAACTGATTCCCTTTGGCTTACGCCACTGCGTTCATTTTTGTCAAACGATCTTACTGCAAATGTATGCCTAAAACAATGCAAGCAAGCACCGCGACCATTTTTTATTTGGTCAAGGTTATTTATTCCTGCTTTCTTTCGGATAATTCGATAATAATTGCTAACCGCATTTGCACTTATATGTGTATATAGATCACTCTCGGGAAACAGGTAAGCTGTAGACTCGTTTAGAATTCCCATTGCAACGCAATACAAATATAAGATTTCTGACAATGCTGTACCAAACGGTACCAGCCTTTGTTTATACTTTTTAGTAACACATAGAATAAAGAGATTTCTTTTAAAATCTATGTCACCAACCTTAATATTTATAGCCTCGCCAACACGCATGCCACAGCAAAAAAGCAGCCTCAATAATAATGGCATTTCATAAGCAATACTTTTGTTTTTTACAGCATGCGGCGCTGTAAATGAATCCGCTATTTTAAAAATGTTTTCTATATCTTGGTCTGTATATAAATATGGTACATATGTGTCTTTTGCTGCAATTGTTTTAGGTATAAAGCAATAGTAGCCGTTATTTCTTAAGAATAAAAGCAATTGCCTGATATAGTGAATATGCCCGCCTACAGTATTTACAGAAATACCACCACTTATTGTTTTAATCCAGTCTTCTATAATAGATTCGTTGATTGATTTTTCTGAAAGATTAATATCATAAAGATATTTATCAAACAGCCCTACAGTATACTTATAATGCCGATAAGTTTCGGAACTTAACTCTTCTTTGCGAAGTATCAAATATAAATTTATTTCATCTTTAAAAATAGATTTTAATTCGTTTGACAATTAAATCACCTCCCCTTTTAGGAAGGTTTTAAAATTCCCAGATACTTTAGGCGGTTCCAAACAATACTGTCGTAATTTCTCAACATCGATTCTGGCATAATGCTTTAGTGCATTATTAGAACTGTGTCCCAAGACTTTTCGAACAGTTTCGTAAGATATGTCATCATTCACCATTGAACTAGCTAGGGATGAGCGCAAAGCATGTGGTCCTTTCCTTCGATTTCCAACATCAATATCTGCAATGCCTATATACTTTCTCAACAAGTTTCTGATTGTTCCAGTTGATATTGGATTATATGGAGCATAAACATTTATAAATATTTCTTTTGCATCTGATGAAGGTCTAACTGATAGATAATCCTCAATAGCTTCAGACACATCTTCAATAATAGGAAGATGAAGATTTTTTCCTGTTTTTTGCTGAATAATATTTATTTCATTTTTTCCTTTTATATCCTCAATTTTCAATCTTACAATATCACCTGACCGCAATCCCATTCTTGAAGCAAGAAGAATAATTGCATAATCACGTTTTCCTTGTGCAGTAGTGGTATCAACGGAATTTTCGATACGCTTAACTTCATCAATTGAGTATACACTTGGAATTACATATGGCTTACTATAATGAGGAACAAGTGTTGAATAGTCTGTATCTAGTTTTTCTTCAAGGACTAAATACCTTAAAAATAATCTTACCTCACCCCAAAGATTGCGATCTGTTATCTTAGTGCAAGCCTGTACAATTAGTTGCGGAGATATTTTCGTTAACGAAAAACACTGACGCACCCCTAATTCATGAAAGAACCAAGATATTGCATAACGTTTATATTTTATTGTTCCACTCGCAAGTCCTTTAGCAGTTTCGTGAGAACAATATTCATTTACAATATCAACAAACTCATCAGATAGAATAAAATGTCTTCCCTTATCTGAATGCACATCCTTCCATTTACCATCAACTAAATCATTCAATCGGTATACTACAGTTCGTAGATTTGAGTAATACTGATTATTACCATGCTTACTTAAATAATCTTGTAAAAAAGCATTGCCATTTTCTTTTGTATAAGATTCCAGCCTATTCTCCTTCAACCATGAGATAATACTGTTGTATAGATATCTATACCCTGTAATGGTTATAGAAGAACAACCACGTGCCTTTAGTCTTTCCAAAAGCTCGTTTTCTAACGCATCAAATAAAGTGTACCTTTCTTGCATAATCAAATGCCTCCTTATTGTATGTTTTACAATAAGAATAATAGAATTATTGTTATTCGAGAAGTTTTTGAAGAAATGCTGTAACTACAACAGGTTGCAGCAATCTTCTCGAATAATAATATTTCTCGGATAATCAGTAAACCCGGTCGCTAAATATATCTTTTTAAAACCAGTGGCATTATTTAGCATACAT
>JAFOCU010000104.1 GCA_017381055.1 Lachnospiraceae bacterium | reverse complement strand
TATTACCATACACCTTAGAACCAATGATAATCAAAAGAACTGATAATATAGCAAAAACTGTAAAAAGAACTAGCATAAACAAAACACTTATGGAATGTGACTTTTTTTTCATCATTCCACCTCCCTAGCTACAACGGGTTCTATTATTACATTAGGCAATATATTTGGACCTAAAACTTCATAGATTACCCTAAACTTATCCTTATCTACAACAACACCATAGTTTTTTTCGATATATTCAAGACTCTCTGGATATGCACCTTCTATTGCATAGCAATTGACAATCGCTCTATCAATTGATTTTCTTAAAGTAATAAGCTCATTATCATCTATATCACTTGATACATTTTTTAATGATACTAAAAAGAACATCAAGATTCCAAAGAATAAAACAACACTAAATGTCATTCCAGATATTAACTTTTTCTTTGTAAAAAGTCTCATAACCCTTCTCCTATCCTATGGATGACATAATACTTGTAAGTGGTAACATAACTGAAATAAGTATTCCGCCAATTATCATTGATAATATAGCTACAAGAGTTGGCTCAATATAAGAAAGAAGTCTTTCTATTGTCTCCTCTACCTCTTCTTCATATATCTTAGTCATCTTACCCATAACCGAATCTAACTGACCTGCCTTAAAGCCTACACTTATCATTCTATTTTGCATTCCATCGAACATATTAATTGATTCTAATGCTTCTGGGAATGTTTTACCTTCTTTTAGGAGCTTGTCGCATTTTTCTATCTTTTCTCTTGCAACCTTATCTGTAACAATCCCTGGTGCAAGTTCCAATGCCTTCTCCAATGAATATCCACTTGAAATCATCATTGAAAGCACTGCTGAAAATCTGCTAGCAGACATCTTTTTACTAAGTCCCTTAAGTCCTGGTATCTTAAATGATACAGCCTTTATGATATGTCCATATCCCAAAACATTAATCAAATATACAACAATAACTAATACCAATAAAACTGCTGTAATTACAAATGCGATATTACCAACCATTAAACCTGCATTCATTATTGACTGTCCACTCTTTGAAACCTGAACACCCATATTTGCAAATACCTTTTCAAATATAGGCATTATCTTTGTGACAAGAACAGCTATAACTGTAACCATCATAACAATTAAAAGAATTGGATATGAAATTGCTGACTTTATAGACTTTTTAATTCTAGCTTCTCTCTCATAATACATACTTAAAGATACTAACACCTCGTCAAGAGTTCCTGTTTCCTCTCCAATATGTATCATATTAACCATATATGTTGGAAAAAATCCCGCATTCTTTACTGCATTATATAGCATACCTGTCTCAACAACATCATCTGCTATTTTCTTCATAGCTGCCTTTGCCTTCTTGTCCTTACAGCTTTCAACTAATGTCTCCATTCCATCATACAACGGTATACCCGCTTGCAACACAAGTGATATCTGACTACAAAACGTTGCTATTTCATCTGCTGGTAGCATATGTCTACTGTTATACTCACTCTTTCCCATTATTTCTTCCTCCTAATACCTAAAGCTTTCTAGATAATTCTTTCCTTTTCCACCGCTAGCATCAAATGTAGTATCATAGAAATGCCACTCTCCATTATAATGCACCTGATTCCATGCGTGATACACATCTCCGTCAACTGTTACATATCCCTCTATTACTATGCATGGTATGCCTTGAGCTCTACACATAGTTGCAAATAATACTGAATAATCTCCACAAATACCACTCTTGTTTCTAAGACATCTTTCAGAGTCCATATATCCTGCAGTAGCAGTTTGTGCAAATGCATAATCGTACTTTATATTCTTAACAATGTAATTATATATAGCTTTCACCTTATCTGCATCGTTAGTTAATCCATCACATATCTGATACGACAAATTAACTGCCGTTGAAGACTTCATATAATACACATATACATTCGGTATCTTATATGGCTGTCTTTCGTTGCTTATGCTTGGAGTAACTGTTATAGCATTCTTTTCTGCATACTTACCTGTAGATGGATTTTTCTGCATCACTCTAACACAATAGGTTACATTTCCCTTTGTAAGCGGTATCGCCACATAATTATTACTTATCTTTAATACATACTGGCCTACCAATGTACCTTTACTATCACCTAATCTAACTTGAACAACTGAATCTGCATTCACAGTTGCTTTTATCATTACATATCCACTATTAATATTGCCATAATCTATTATGTACCCATTCAGATCGCTAACTACCGTTCCATTAGCAGATGGCATCTCCAAATTAATAACATAATCCTTCGGCTTAGCGGTTGTTTCTTCCACCTTAGTTGTCTGCTGTTTTGTGGTTGGCACTGGCGTTGTAGTCGGTGCTGGCGTCGTTGTTGGTTCTGGCGTCGTTGTCGGCGCTGGCGTTGTAGTTTGCGCTGGTGTCGTCGTCTCCTCAGTCGTCTGTTCCGCTGTAGTCACCGTTGGCTCTTCACTTGATTCAGAACCATTTTTATTTATTGTAGTTTCCTCTGTACTTGTATCATCATATATTAGTGTACTAAGATGCTCCTTGCCTTTATCCGTTCCACAAGAAGTTAATGAGATAACTAACAAAACAATAGAAATCGGTGCAAACGCATATTTACACAAAAACATATTAAGTTTTTTCATTACACCTTTTTTCATAAAATTATCCTTTAATATCAATATATTATAACTATACATAGTTACTACAATTTTACTATTTCTATATATATTTGTCAATTTTTCACACCATAAATTATATTCCTTATTTATCATTGTAACATTGGCAAGCTCTAATGCGTATTATGTAGTGTAAAACTTATTTGGAGGCTCTTTATGTGTGATGTAACAAATTGTGGATGTGGCAACAACGGTGGTTTATTTGGAGGAAACAATTGCTTATTTTTGATTCTTATCCTTTTATTCTGCGGTGGTTCTAGCTGCTCCTCTGGTTGTGGAATGGGCGGTTTATTTGGCAGTAATAATGGTGGCGGTTGTTCTACTATTATTATTTTATTGCTTCTTTTCAGTTGTTGTGGTAACGGTTCATCATTGTTTGGTGGCAGCTGTGGTTGTTCAAGCGATTGTGGCTGTAGCTCTTGCGATTGTGATAGAGATCGTTCATGCGGTTGCGGATGTAGCTGCTAATTATTTAATAAAACACCTTTAAACCAGATTAAAACTAAGAGAGTTCATATGAACTCTCTTTTTTAACATAATTACCAATCTATATGCATATATTTACTTAAACTGATGTATGATGGAAGACTATATGACTGATTTGCCTCCTATGACACAACTTGATTATATGGTGTCTACAAACGAAACATTAATGCTAAAGGCATTTCTCCCATATATCAATGCAGATTTTGCATCGTATCTTGCCATATACATAAAATACAGCGAATTAATGTCTACAATAAATCTATTTAAGGACAAAAAGAAAGTTTTTGGAAACAAAGATGGTTCCTTAGATTTTTCTGAAATCATTAAAGCCATGACTCCTTATGTTCCTGAAAAAGAACGTGCCACATTTGAGACTCTAGGCAGTTTAAAGGATATAATGGAAACCTTTGAACAATATAAAGATTTATTTGATGTTAGTAATGCTGAAACATTATTTGAAACATTTTCAGGGAGGATGGATAATGGAAACCAATAACAAATATGATGAACTAAAAAACAACCCAGCTTTAAAAAACATAAGCAAAGAAAAACTAGATCTTTTACTTACTTATGTTACTCAAGCTGAAAAACTTAAGCAAAACGAAGTTATGCCTTATTTTCTATCTATAACAAAAAAGGCTAATGAACAAGGCATATCCTTTAATGATGATGAAACAGAAATAATACTTAATATTCTCAAAAAGCGAATGTCACCATCAGAAATCAAAAAAATAGATATGATAAAGAACCTCACTCAAGTAATTTCTCGTTCTTCAAAAAAATAGTGTAAAAAAAGAAATGCAGAAAATTCTGCATTTCTTTTTATTTCAGTTGCTATGCAACTTATATCTCTACATCTTTTGTATAATCAATATTATCATACTTAAATCCAAACATATGATAGAAATCTTCCCAATATCCTTCTACATCGGCAACTTCTCTAATATTTTCTTCTGTCACCTTCTGCCAGATATCCATAACTTCCTTCTGAACATCCTCTCTAAGTTCCCAATCATCAAGACGAATCTTACCTGTCTCATCCACTACTGTTTCACCATTAAAGAGCTTTTCAGTATATAATCTACATGTCTGTTCGATACAACCCTCATGAATGTTTTTTTTCTTCATAACCTTATAGAGAATTGCAAAATATAATGGCACAACTGGAATCGCAGAACTAGCTTGTGTTACCAATGCTTTATTAACTGAAACATAAGCCTGTATATTTTTATCCTTATGATTTTCATTAATCTTTAAAGAAGACTCATATAAGTGTTTCTTTGCCATACCAATTGTTCCATTAAAATATACTGGATATGTAAGCTCTGGACCAATATATGAGTATGCAACTGTAATAGCATTATCGCTAAGTACATCAGCTTCACTTAATGCATCTATCCAATCCATCCAATCTTCTCCACCCATAACCTTTACTGTAGCCTCTGTCTCTTCTGGTGTCGCAACTGGAATAGAACCTTTAGTAATTGTATCGTTATCTACATTCCATGACTTCTCAATAAAATCCGAACTTGTAGTCTTTAATACTGATTGATAAACAGTTCCATCTGCCATAGTTCTTCTTGGTGCAGCAAGTGAATATATAACCATATCAACTTTGCCTAAATCATTCTTAATTGTTTTTATAGCTTCTTCCTTAATTTCCTTAGAGAATGCATCTCCATTAATTGTCTTAGCATAAAGACCATCCTTTGCAGCAAATTCTTCAAAAGCCTTTGTATTA
>JAFOCU010000103.1 GCA_017381055.1 Lachnospiraceae bacterium | reverse complement strand
GAGATTTCATTACCACTGTATTTCCTACATTCTTATTGTAATCAACAGCTTCCTCTTCATAATATTTTTCTAAATCAGCTCTAAATGCTGCAGTTCCTTCTTCTCCTTCTGGATACTGATCTCTTTCAGGTTTTACAGGAATATCTGTGTAATCAGCTACATATCCACCTCTAGCTAAAAGGTAACCCTTAAGCTCACCTATATCGTTATTCTTCTGAGGTGTAATCTCCTCTTTAAGATTAAACACTGGCGCTCCATCAAGCTGTGGCCAAACCGGAGAAAGATACTGAGAACCTTGTGCAGCTCCTTCTATCTGAGCCATCTCCATATGCCATACGCCTGCAACTGTTATAAACTCCTGTCCTTCAGCTCTCACTGTAACATAACCATTATCATCCTCATCATAGGCTATCTTTACAAGACTTCCCAACTCATCAAGAGCCATATCTCTTTGATCTCGTAAGTCTGCTGCTGTCTCAATTTTTGCAGCCTCTACTACTGCTATCTCTCTATTTAAGTAATAAATCTTGTCTGCTAATTCATTTATTCTATTAACACAATCAGTAACTTTTTGATCTACCTTCTTCTGATAATCTATAAGCTCTTGATAAATTGTATTTGATCTATCTACAAATGCCTGAGCACTCATAACAAGCGCCGAACGAGCAACTAAGCTATCAGGTGTTTTTGCCACCTCATTGATAGAATTCCATAAATCATTAATCGTCTGCTGGAACTGAACACCCTCCATCTCACCAAAGATATCCTGAACCTCCTCTGATGCTTCGTATCTAGCATCATAGAAGCCCTGGCGTCCACTTTCCTCTCTGTACGCTCTATCTAATAAAAGGTCTCTTATATGTCGTGTTTCCGCTGACACAACACCGAGACCCACTTGATTCGTATTAACTTGTGTTAGACCATATTTCTGATATATACTATCAGCCATGCTAACCTGTTGTCTTACATAACCTTCTGTATATATATTAGCAAGGTTATGTGAAGTAACATTAATAGCATTCTGCTGAGCTCTTAAGCCCGATACACCAGTCCACATACTTGTCATAAGTGACATATGTCTGCACCGCCTTTACTGCTTCGCATCAAACACTCCCACACCTGCAACAGGTGTTGTATTAAATGCATTTTTTGTATAGTTTCCAGTTCCTGGTTCCTGATATACACTCTTCATCAAATTTAAGTTATAGTTGATAAAATCTAAAGACTCATTTACAAGACCTTTATTCATCTCATTAACTGTTGTCATTTTTTTAAGAGTGTCTCTTAATCTGTCATAAACCGCGAGCAACTTCTTTTGCTCTTCCTTCTGTCCTTGAAGAAGGTCTGCTATATCTAAAACCTTAAGTGTCTCTTCATCTTTATTTAGAACAAGGGCTATATCTTTAGCTACCTCTGTTCTCTTTTTTTCTAATTTGTTTATCTTACCTATGACTACCTGCTCTGCCTCTGTTATTTTCTGAAGCTTTTCCAAATCTCCTCTAACTATCACAGGAGTTTTTTCTTGAGAGAGTAGTATTAAGTCTTGATATTCTCGTTCTTCTTTATCAAGAACATCTATAAGTTCATCAATTAAACTTGCCACCTTCTACTACCTCTCTCATCTAGATTTCAGAAAACTTTTTTAAGAGCATCTCTGCAAAGCTGTCAGCATCAACATTATATGTTCCATCAGCAATCTGCTGCTTAAGCTGAGCTACTTTGTCTGTACGTACGTCAGGGCTATTATTAACAGCCTGCTTCGCAATCTGCATATCTCTACCAAGACTTGATATTTCTACCTTATCTAACTTTGATACACGAGATGTCTGTGCTGTTTTCATCTTTCCATTTACCCCATATATCTGAGATATCTGGTTATAAGCATCTATACGCATATACATCGCCTCCTTGTTATTTATCAGGTTTCCCTGATTAGCTTTCTGTATATATTATCGACCATTTTTATTTTTTCTTAATAGCAATATAAATATTTTTTATATAATTTTGTATCTTTAGTACCAAATCTTAAAAAGAGGTGCCTTTCCTTCCGAAAATGCACCTCATTTGTTTCCATCATTTAATTAATTGTCAAGGAATCTCATCTTAGCAGGATCTCTTCTATCTTTGCTAATCTTCGGACTTTCTTTTCTATATAAGCCACCAAGATTTCTACTCATCTCCGCCTTACACTGGTCACAGAATCTTCCTGTTCTAATATTAGTTCCACAAGAATCGCACTGGAAGAATATAGATGAATCCTCTGAGAAGGCTAATCTCTCTTCTCTTATCCACTGATTTATCTGCTTTGTGCTTACTTCCATAATCTCTGACACTTCATTAACTGTGGCATTCTTATGATCCTCTATGTATCTTTTAACCTCAGTAAACTTATCCTCCAATTTAGCTTTACAATCCACACAAAGTCTTACGCCACCAATGTGATTATATAATCTTCCACAATCTTTACAGCTTACAACCTCCATACGAGTACCTCCTTATTGTAAATTATATACCCTGGCCTACAGACAAGCTAACAAAATAAACTTCTGCAGCTCCCGCTTCTAATAATGCTTTTGCACATGCATCAATAGTACTTCCAGTCGTATATATATCATCCACTAAAATAATCTTCTTATATTTTACTACACTTTTATATATTTTAAAAGCCTTTTCCACATTTTTCTTTCTAGCAGTTTTATCTAGCTCCTTCATAGGCCTTGTATTCTCTACTCTAAATAGATATTTAACATCTATAGGTATATTAAGTTTTTCTCCAAGATTTCTACCTATTAACTCTGCTTGATTATACCCTCGTTTCACTCTTCTTTTATTGTGAATAGGTATGGGAATTATCACGTCACAATTCCACTGCAATATCTGCCTTCCATACACTTTGCTTATGACCTCACCATAAAACCTTGCATAGCCTCTACGATTATGATACTTAAATTTGTAAATAGACTTGCTAACCATTTTATCATACTTAAAAGCCGCTATACCCGTCTTAAAATAATGTTTTTT
>JAFOCU010000102.1 GCA_017381055.1 Lachnospiraceae bacterium | reverse complement strand
TATTATAATAATATCAAAGGGTAGGGGCAAAAAATTTGATGTAACTACATTTCTTTCTTCTGATAATGTATATTATGGCATGTTTGTTCTTAGCGTACGGAAGTTTGTACGACTTCTCTTATCTTAATAAATAATAGCTCCAATGTAATATCAAAATTTACATTAGATTTTAGACGACCTTTTAAATTATCTATTTCCACAAAAATTTCTTGAACACCATCATAGGAAACCTCTCTTGCTTGCTTCTCTATAACATCCGTCTCAGACTCAAACATAAGGGCATCTTTACGGTTCGAAGCCTTATATAAAAGCACATCTCTAAACCACATGATTATAAGATTAAGATACGCATCCATATCATTCTTATAATTAGAATGTTCTTTTACCAGCTGGTTAATATCTGATGCTGTCATTTTATATACATTTTTAAGAGCTCTTACCACATCATCCTTCATAGCAATAAAATCCTCTGAAGAAATAATATCTATAGCTCGACCAAGATTTCCACCTGCAAATCTAACCGCCATCGCTGCTTGATAATCAGGTACACTTTCATGGCTTATAAGATATCTTTTCATTTCTTCATCTTTTAGCGGACGAAGATTAAGACTTACACATCTCGAAAGAATAGTCTGAAGTAACATCTCCTTATTACTTGTAAGAATAATTACTATTCCATAAGCTGGTGGCTCCTCAATTGTCTTAAGAAGTGTATTCTGCGCTGCAGGTGTCATCTTCTCACCTTCATCGATAATATATATTTTATATTTACCAGAATAAGGTTTAATCACCATATCATTTACAAGCTGATCCCTAACCTCTTCAACAGAGATTGTACCTGGCTTCTCGTGTGTAATCCACTTAATATCTGGATGGTTTCTTCCTTCTGTCTGCTTACAGCTTCGACATTCCATACAAGGCTCCTCACCGCCCTGCTCACATTGAAGAGTCATAGAAAAAGCATGAGCTAGTAGCTTCTTGCCCATACCTTTTTCACCGTTCAATATATAAGCATGAGAAGTTTTTCCCATGCTAACTGCCTTTTTCATATGCGCTATAACACTTTTCTGTCCAAGTATATCTCTAAAACCAGCCATACTGTAAGCACCTTTCTATGTCAATATATCAAGAAGCAAACCTTCTATCTCACCTACTCTTGTGAGTATAGCAAGGTTGTCCTTTTCCTCCTTAAGAAGCTCCTCTGCCAGCTCATCTAAATTCTCATCAATGAGCCTAATAATACCATAAACTCTATGTCTTCCTCTTCTATCAAGGAAATTCTCTCTAGAAAATTTATGACTTCTATAAACAACTTCACTTAAAAAAGATTTAACTAATTCTCTATATCTCTTCATATCTCTTATATCAGTTCGCTTCGAAATCTTCTTTCCCTGCTCTGATATCTCGTTAACTAGTGCGCTTACTTTAGCCTGAATATCTGCTTCTTGAATATTACTAATAAGAGTGAATTTAAAAGCTCCATCATTGGCATTAGTTTGCTTAGGCGCCTCTACTCTATTGGCATTAAGCAATTCTGATATTCGCATATTCATGTTATCCATAAGCTCACCTCCGTTCTTCTAATAAAAATCCAATAAAAAATTTTTCTTATCTACACAAATAAATTACTCAGATATTCTATCACAAATAGCTCTGTAACAGCTATCTAAATCTACATTTTCATAGCTATCTGTTATCTCACATCTATCAATATTTTCCTTAGCAAAATCGGCCTCATCTGCTAAAAATCTTCTACACATCTCAGCATACTTTGGCTTGTCCTGCTGTCTCTCTCTATCAAGAGCTCTCTGCAATCTAAGTCCATCATCTACACTTATGTATAACGGAACAAGATTTTCCTTGCCATAATAATTTCTTACCTTTTCATATGACTCAAGAGTGCCTATAAGGAGATATTTATCATCTGAATCTAAAGCAACCTGTCCATCATCCACTGTAAAATAATTCCAAATTCCATGAACAGTGTTATAGCTTCTTCGTTCTATAACCTTACCTTCAGCTTCTAAAGCTAACATCTTTTGCTCATCTACAAAGAAATATTCTACACCGTCGCGCTCTCCCTCTCTCATAGGTCTTGTCGTATAACCTACGATAGTTTTAAGCCCTAGCGACTTATCCTCTATAAGTTTTTTAAACATGGTATCCTTCCCCGATGAGCTTTTCCCCATCAGGTAAAATATTTTCCCCATAGCTAAATTCCTTCCAATTCTCTTTTATTAC
>JAFOCU010000101.1 GCA_017381055.1 Lachnospiraceae bacterium | reverse complement strand
CTGTGCTTGCAAGGTAACGGCAAGTACTAACAACAAGACGAGTGAGAATATTCGAGTTTTCATCTTTGTGTAAATTTGTGATTTTGGCAAATATAGTTTTTATAGTTCAATATTGGACTTTTTATAGCGTTTTTGTGTTTTTCAAAAAGTTCCTCAGTTAGTTGTCCAAGGTTATCAATATTAACAACTGACTGTAATTCGTTTAGAGCTTCCTCGCATTCTGCTCTTCGTTCGTTATATTTAGATTCACCTAAGCCTCTTTTTTTGCAAGTATTCATAATGACAATTTGTTCGTTTTCTAATGTAATAGGCACATAATCATAGTCTAGATTAGCGGTATCTAAAAAGATTGCATGATTCTTTTTGCCCATTGAGATAGCAAACTGATCCATAATACCACAGTTAACCTTATTGAAATTGTTTTCTGCAAATTGTCCTATCAAAGCATTCTCAATTGAATCAAAGGAAAAGTTATACATATCTTTAAGAACAAATCCGGTAAGTATTTCAATTGATGCTGAGGACGATAGTCCAGAACCATTAGGGATATTTCCGTGATATAAAATATCCATACCAGTTGTAACATTATAGCCTTTTTTCTTTAATGTCCAGATAACACCTTTTGGATAGTTTGTCCATCTATCAGCTGAATTGTAGGCTAGATTGTCTAAGGAACATTCTATAATTCCTAGCCTTTTAAAGTTTGTTGAGTAGAATCGAAGGAGATTATCCTCGCGTTTTCTTGCTACAGCGTATGTCCCAATGCTGAGAGCGCAAGGGAAAACATGTCCGCCATTGTAATCAGTGTGTTCACCAATTAAATTAACTCTTCCAGGAGCGAAGTATGCTTTAGCATTTCTATTATCACCAAAGATACTATAAAATTTTTCCATAAGTTTTCTTTTCATATACCAATCCTCATAATATTTTCTACGTGTTAAATATATATTATTCTATATAATATGAGCTTGATTTTCAACAAAAATATATTATATATAATGCGTTAAATGAATACTTGTGATATAATAAAAAATATTATTTGTACAGTGAGGATAAGAGATGAAAGAGAATAAAAAGCTTAGGATTATTTTTAATGTGGCACTTGTATTGGATTTGATTTTATTAGTGACCATAGGATTGTTTGTGCGTGTCTATAACACTTATGATTTAAAATTTAGTATCTCAGATGGTAGTGTGATAAATCTTGAGTATGGAGAAGATTATAATAAAAAAGATATAGTTGCAATTTATAGTGGTACTATATTGGATGAAAAAGAAGAGGTTCCGATAGAAGTTATAGGAAGCGTGGATACTAGTAAACTTGGTAGATATGAGGTGACTTATCGAGCAACATATAATGACTTAACAAAGGATATTAAGGTAATATATGTTGTTGATGATACTACGCCACCGGAAATTCAATTAGTAATTAATGAGAATAGTTTTACAAGACCTATAGATTTATATAAGGAAGAAGGTTTTTCTGCCTTTGATAATTATGACGGAGATATAACAGACAAGGTTATTAGAGAAGAAAAGGATGGAATTGTAACATATACAGTAAGTGATAGTGCGG
The DNA here is from genome assembly GCA_017381055.1 of Lachnospiraceae bacterium. Taxonomy (GTDB): domain Bacteria; phylum Bacillota; class Clostridia; order Lachnospirales; family Lachnospiraceae; genus SVEL01. The sequence continues at coordinate 2,813 of JAFOCU010000101.1, read as the reverse complement.
GTAATATTGCTACTGTAGAAAGAGTTATTGTCTATAATGATATTGTTGCGCCTGTTATTACATTAAATGGTAATGCTGATATAAACGTTAGTATAGGCAATGAATACATAGAAGAAGGCTATGTGGCTTTAGATGATTGTGATGGAGATATTACGGATAAGGTTATAACTGAAGGAAATGTTGATACGACTATACCAGGCAGTTATAAAATTGAATACAAAGTACAAGATTCATATGGAAATACATGTAGTGTTATAAGAAATATAAGTGTGGCAGATTATGAACCGCCTACTATTACATTGAAGGGTAGTAAAAAAGAATATATAAAAGTTGGTACTGAATATACGGAAAAAGGATTCGAAGCATTTGATAATGTAGAGGGCGATGTTTCGGGAAAGGTTGTCATAACTGGGCAGGTAGATACTACTAAGGTTGGTATGTATAAAATTAGTTATGAGGTTAAAGATGAATCGGGCAATAGTTCTGTAGTAAATAGAGAAATATATGTATATGACAAACAAGCAGAAATTAATGTTGTAAATCCAGGCAATAAGGTGGTTTATCTCACATTTGACGATGGTCCAGGACCGTATACACAAAAGCTTTTAGATATATTAGATAAGTATGGTGTAAAAGCAACGTTTTTTGTTACAGGTCAGAGATTAGGATATAAGGATATGATAGGTGAAGCTTATAGACGAGGTCATACAATTGCCTTACATACATATAGTCATCAATATTCTATATATACTAGCGAGGAAACTTATTATGCTGATTTGAAGAAAATAGAGGATCTTTGTGTAGCACAGACTGGCATAAAACCAACTATTGTAAGATTTCCAGGTGGTACGTCCAACGGAGTAAGTAAACAGTATTGTAAAGGTATAATGACTGCTTTGTCTAAAAGTCTAGGTTATCATGGTTACTTATATTCTGACTGGAATGTGAGTAGTGGTGATGCTGGCGGAGCAAAGACTAAGGATGAGGTAGCCAATAACGTAATTAATGGAATGAAGAAATGTAATGTATCTATAGTGCTTCAGCATGATTCCGTAGGATTCAGTGTAGATGCGGTTGAAACAATAATTGCTTGGGGGCTTGCAAATGGTTATACATTCTTGCCTATGACAGAAAGTACTCCAATGGTACATCATTCTCCGAATAATTAGTGACAGTATTAGAATTTTATGGTATAATGTTGCTGTTTTTGGATAAAAAAGAGTGAAATACAACGGAGGCGTTATGGAAAAGAAAAAGAAAGCCAGCTTTAGTGGCTCGATAGGATTTGTATTAGCGGCAGCAGGAAGTGCCGTAGGTTTAGGTAATATATGGAGATTTCCATATCTTGCAGCGAAGGATGGCGGTGGTCTATTCTTATTAGTTTATATTGTGCTTGCATTTACATTTGGTTTTGTTCTTTTGACAACAGATATTGGTATCGGAAGAAAAACTAAGATGAGTGCATTAAAAGCATATGGAAAGATTAATGAGAAGTGGAAGTTTGTAGGTCTTCTTACATTTATTATTCCGGCATTAATTATGACATATTATGCAGTAATTGGTGGATGGATAACAAAGTATATTGTTGCGTTTGCAACAGGAAAAGGAAATGAGGCAGCAAAGGACGGATATTTTGGTGCATTTATTACATCGAAGGCAGCACCGATAGTATTTATGCTTATCTTCCTTGCGATGACATCTATTATCGTATACATGGGTGTTGAGAAGGGAATTGAAAAGTTTTCTAAGATAATTATGCCTGGCTTACTTGTAATAATTATTGTTATTGCAATATTCTCATTAACTCTTTCATATAAAACAGAGGATGGCACTGTAAGAACTGGTATAGATGGACTTCTTGTTTATATTATTCCTAATTTTGATGGTTTAACAGTATCGAAATTTATAGGAATTGTAATGGACGCTATGGGTCAGTTATTCTACTCATTGAGCGTTGCTATGGGTATTATGATTACATATGGTTCGTATGTAAAGGATGATGTGGATCTTAATAAGTCTATAAGAAACATTGAGATATTTGATACAATGGCTGCATTTTTAGCAGGTCTTATGATTATTCCAGCTGTGTATGTATTTATGGGCAAGGAAGGAATGACAGAAGGTCCAAGACTTATGTTCGTATCATTACCTAAGATATTTGAAGAAATGGGATTTGTTGGAAATATTGTAGCAGTTGTATTCTTTATTATGGTATTATTTGCTGCTCTTACATCATGTGTGTCTATTATGGAGACATTAGTAGCAAACTGTATGGAGAAATTTAATAAGTCTAGAAAGACAGTAAGTCTCGTTATGGCTGCTATATATGCAGGTTTAGCTACATTAATCTGTTTAGGATATAACGTTCTTTACTTTGAGATTAAGCTTCCAAATGGTGCAGTAGGACAGCTTCTTGATATAATGGATTACGCAAGTAATTATGTATTGATGCCAGTTGTTTCTATACTTACATGTATACTTATTGGTTGGATTACAAAGCCAAAGTATATTATTGATGAGGTGAAGAAGAGCAGTACAAGCTTTAAGAGAGCAGGTCTATATACAGTTATGGTTAAGTTCATAGCTCCAGTTATGCTTGTAGTATTATTCTTAAAATCATTAGGTTTATTCTAATATTGATTATGATTTAAATCGCAGTTGTAATTCAACTGCGATTTGCTATTTACAAAATAAAAATTATGTAGTAGAATATTCGTATGGTAATTATTTACCGCATTAAAAGATAAAAGGAAAGAGGTACTATTATGAAGAAGTTTAAGAAGGCATTATTATTAACAAGCGCAGTATTAGTT
>JAFOCU010000100.1 GCA_017381055.1 Lachnospiraceae bacterium | reverse complement strand
CATTCTCAGAAGACTCTCTGTTTAATGGCATAGTAAGTATACTATTAACTTTATATAGAGGATAGTTCTTAACTTGAACCTCTATTGTAGAGCTACTTAAATCTACAGGAGTTCCAGTTTTATCCTTTATAGTAAAAGAATAACTTCTTTGTTCTCCTTGTTTAATAACGAGCTCTAGTCTTTCGTCATTACAATCGCATCCCATTATATACCTCCATCAGTATATACTCTAATTGTAGCATTACTTGTAGTCTTTAAGGAAGTTCCTCCCATTACAGGATAAACTACCAATGAGTTTTGAGGAACTATCCTGTATACTCCGGCTAGGTACATACCAGCAGCCGTATTACCAGTCATTATTTCTATAATAGAGTTATACTGTATAGTCATATCTACTGTAGTGTTAGTATATTCTTCAAAGTTTACATAACTAGGAGGTTGCCACAAACTATTTATAGAACTCTGTACGGTTTGTAATTGTCCGAGGTTTACTGCCTCATCAGAATTAGTAGCCGGAGCAACCTTAAATGTTTGGTTTACGTTACCACTAACATTAGCTTTGTTATACACAGCATTAGATATTTGATTGTTTGCTATCGTAGCCTCAATATCATCTACGAAGTTTTTTAATGTATCAAAGTTGGCATTAACCTCTGCTGCCTTGGCATAAGTACCAGCTCTAAACGTATAAGGTTTTTGATAAGTCATATTATCTCTCCCATTTCATTCTATTGAGACGTTTACGCATCTCACTACCATATCTTCTATAATCTTTACCTACAACCTCTCCAGTCTTTTCTTTGTAGGTATTTCTAATTGTACCACCTAATAACGGTAATAAGGTTTCATCTATTCCCTCTTTAGGTCTAGCACCTATATTACTTTCAGAGATGAATGGTATTCTTAAATCTCCTACTTGTCCGAATAAGGAAGTGTCTGCTGGACTTCTATATCCTTGTCTAGTTGCTAAAGATAATAAAGGTAAGATATAACTATTAGCCTGTGTTATAGGAGCAACAAACTGTTGAGCAAATTGCCCTCCTATTGTTCTTAATCTAGCCTCTACATTATTATCTAGTTGTACTCCCGTAGGATTACCATTATTATCAAGTAATATCAATTTACCATCAAAGCTTTCCATAGCATTAGGAAGTTTAGCGGTATCTCCAAATCTATTCTTACCCATTAATGGGTTCCAGAAAGCCATACCGAATGTGTTACCCGATATAGTTCCAACTGGGTCTTTCATCAATTCACCTACTGGTGAGTAAGCATGATATGGAGAGTAGATTACTTTACCAGCAAGTCTACCACTTCTCTCTTGGATAGGATAACCACCATATACAGGGTCTCTATCTGTTCCTGTCTCTTGTGCTATTTGTTCTGCGTTAGCATTAGCAGCTATTGCTGGTTGTCTATATGCTAACTGCATCCCTATAGGATAATCACTAGCAGCATTATAGAATTGTCTAACACCTTGAGTAAGTGGTCTATAGAATGGAGCTGCAACCTCTAAACCGGATTGCATAAGCTGAGGTAAGTAATAATTCCTACCGAGATAATCACCTAAGTATTTCTGTACTCTAAAGTTTATTTCTCTAAAGGTTTTATTATTACCACCATTCTTTCTAGCCTCTGCTAATACCTCCTCAATGGTTTTACCCATCTCTTGAGCATACTTCTTAGCTTGGTTCATAAACTCAGCAGACCTTTGTAAGGTTTCTGTAGCCTGTGCCATTCTAAAGATTGGATAGTTAGCAGCCATATTAGTAGCCTCTAACTTTCTAAAGAAGTCACCCTCTGCTATATCCTTAGTAAGTTCTTTATATACATCACCATAGCTAGCTTTAAGAGGAAGTCTCTCTCCTAAATAACCAGAATATGATGTAGACCTTTTTAAAGCATCTGGTAATAACTTAGGGTTCTTAATTACATCTAAGTAATCTCTTATTGTAGTTCCTGTTATCGGAGCAATCATTAAGTTAGTTAGTACGTTACCAGCTATATATCGGGGAGTTGCTAACACACCCATCTTAGCTATATTACCAAGATTACCTACAAGACCAGAGCGAGGGTTGTATGCCTTTTTAAGAGCCTCTATATCTTCCTTGTTAAAGATGTATAGGTCGTCAGCATACTTGGCTCTCTCGGCTTTATTAAGACCCCTAGAAAGAGAATTTATATCTCCTAGGATATCTTCTCCGTTTGCTATTGATGTACCAAACTTTTCATTGAGTAGTCTAGGTGATACTAAGACTTCATCTTTCTTTAATTCTGGAAGTATATCATCTACTTTTCTACCTACTTCCTCTGCCATAGCTTTTATAGCACCCATAGCACCTTCGGTAGTTCGTAGTTTGTTTATTGTAGAAGTATAACCATCTTTAATAAACCCTTTAGCTAAGTCCTCGTAGGATTGTGTACCATATAACTTAGCATTAGCACTTCTTTGTTTCTTTAGGCTTTCTTCTACAAGACCTTCTCTAACCATATCAGCATCTGTAGAATGTTTGAATGGTTGGATTAAGTCTTTGTTATATAATCTAGTACCTTCTTCTTCTAAAGCTTTAAGTTTCTGAGGTTCAAGTCCGTTTTCTAAAGCAAACTTCTTATCTTTTAAAGCTCTCTCTACCGTAGCTAAAGGAGTATCGGTACCTAAGTTTCTTACTATATATTGATTTACTGCTGCTGTCTTTAAAGTTTCTGGATTAGCTCCGCTCCTGACTAAAGAGTCATTAACTTCCTTAACCATATCTCTAAGTTCTTTAGTAAGATTAAGCTGAGCTTCATTTCCTACCCAAGCTCCCTTAGTTGGAGACTCTATATTCTTTATAGCTATTGCTAAGTCTTCCGGACTAGCTTGTTGTAATCTTAGAGATTGTCTTTTTAATTTCTCTATCGTATCAGCAGTAGCAGCTCTTGACTCAGATAAGATTTGGTTAGTCTTTCTACCTTCTTCTGTTAAGCCTCTTGTAAGGTTCTTAAGATTACCTTCCGGTAATACTTTGTTTAACTTAGTAGCTCCCTTAGTAACACCCTTACCTATTGCTGAACTTGTAAAAGGAAGTGTATCTAATAAAGCATAAGCTGGATTGTTGTAAGCACCTACTGCAATATCTTTAACAGACTCTACAGGAGACTGAGTAGCTAACTTTGGTAGGTCTACGTTATAAGGACTAAGTACAAGATTAGTTAAATCTCCCAAGATACTAGGGTTAGATGATAAATAATCACCAACCTTATTAGCAACTTTCTTACCTTCTGTATTAAGATGTCCTAGAGTATATAAACCTTGACCTATCATAGTAGCACCACCTTTAGTGATGTCTCCTACATTTTTAGCAAATCTTTGTCCAAAGTTTAATCCATAAGAACCTTCATTTATTTGTTGTATCTCTGCCCTAGAGAGAGGGTCATAACCTAGTCTACCTAGGCTAGAGTTTATTTCTTCACCCGTTTTTCCTCTCTCTATTGCTAAATCTATAAACGTCTCTCTTGACATTCTAACTTCCTTATCTATTTAACTCATTTAGTTCTGCTTCTGTAGTACCAAAGTTTGGAAACATAACTTGCATATATTTAATTGCTTGAGGTATTGGAGTACCGTTTCCTGTTAAGATATTCCATGCATTAATCATCTGTTCGCTCTCAGATTTTTGTTGAGGACTTCTGTAAATATTGGCTACATTTTCAGCACTCTTGTTCTTCATAGCTTGAAGATATATATCGTTCTCAAGTTTATCTCTATTTCTAGTGTCTTCTCCGCTTTGAATTAAGGAGGTTAAATAAGCTTGAGCTTCTATTTGAGCAGCAGCTCTATTATTTAATCCAGCTTCTTTCGCCATTGTTCTAGCCATTTCTGCATTATCTTTAGCTTGCTGAATTATCATAGCATATTGTTGAGTAAGAGCTGTATTATCTAATTGATTAGCTCCAGCTTGTAATTGTTCTGCTTGTTTAAGTCTAGCTTGTGTAGGAGCTTTACCTACCGTCTCTCTTATATTAGCGGTAGCTTGTGCTTCTGGATGTATCATTTGTTCTATAACCGCTTTACCGTAATCAGTATTCATAAATACTCTTGGGTCGTATCCAGTAGCTTCTCCTAAAGCATTAGCTGCATTTACCATATCAATATATTCTCTTTGTTGTTTAAGAATATCCTGTTGTTGTTTCTGTTGAGCTAACTGAGCAGCTTGCTGAGCTTGCTGTATCTTTAATTGACCTAGGAACTTATCAGTATTAGAGCTTATATTAGTAGGTAACGGTTGTACTTGACTCGGTTGGTCTAATTCTATTGCTCTCAAATCTCCGTTAGCACCTACATAATATATCGGAGCTTTCCTATCTGGAGTTCCTAATGCACCAAGAGAATTAACTAAAGCATTTACTTGGTTCTGTCTAGCATCTCTATCCATAGCTTGATTAAAGTTATTTAACATAGCATTATAATCTATCATCTGCTGTTGTGTTGGTTGTGCAAACTGTCCAGCATCAAATTGTATATAAGGATTATTACTTGCCATTCTATTTTCTCCTTGGTTAGCATTTTGGTCTAACTGATTTATAATTTCATTAGCTCTTTGTTGATATAAGTTTGAATAATTTACAGGCTCTACAATCGAATTTAAGGAGGGTTTAAATTGATTTAGGTATAAGTTATCCCGATTTATATTTAACCCACCTTCTTGACCATTCTGAGAGTTCTGAGATATTATTCCATAATTTGCGGTAGGGTCACTTGGATAACTACCACCAAAGTAATCATTATTAACTTGGTTAATTGCCTCGGGGTTTCTATTAATTATATTATCCCATTCAGATTGTTCTGCTTGGTTATTTGCTATAGCTTGGTCTAGGTTCTGATGTTGTTGTGCTATTATATTTCTATTATAAGCATCAATCTTTTCTCTACCAGCAGCATCTATATTAAGGTCTGGATTATAAGGGTCTATCAAATCTCCAGCTTTATATATATTATATTCATCTCCTGTACCGTATAACTTTTTACCTATAAGGTCTCCTACAGGAGCAGCTACTTCTTTCTTTAGTAAGTCACCTATTAATAAACCACCAGCAATAGGGGCAGCTACTGGAGCACCAGCGATAGTACCTATACCAGCACCAATCATACCTACACCAGAAAGTTTATCTGTTGTATCGGAATTAGGACTAAATACATTTATGGCACCTTGGATTGGAGCTGCTACCCTTGTAGCTAATCTAGCACCGCCTCTTGCTATAGTTCCTAATTTACCACCTATCTTTCCAAGAGTACCTACTGACTTGGCTGTATTTTTAACAGCTTCTTCTGCAACCTTGCCAGTACCTTTAACAGTATCTTTAGCCATACTTATTTGTTTAGGAGCTGAACCAGAAATACCTTGAGCTACTGAACTAGCCGTATCTTTAACCTTGGTAGCAGTCTCAGCTATCTTCTTAGTTGCGTTTATATAATCGTTAGTCATTCTGGCTGCAAAGTCTGGATAAGCTTTATATAATATATTCTGTATATTTCTAGGAGCATTTCTAAAAAACTTTAAGAATTGTTCATAGTTACTAAATCTTACATTTACCATCTATATCTTCCTCCAGCATACGTTTGGTAATTAGTTGGTGTAGACAAGTTCAACATATTAGCTTGTGTAGTTAAGTTTGGCTGAGAAGTACCATATGAGCTTCTTATACTTG
>JAFOCU010000099.1 GCA_017381055.1 Lachnospiraceae bacterium | reverse complement strand
CTTAGCACCATTGCCACCTGATGACTGTCCACTTAACATTACAAAAATAATCAATATTGTTACTATAGATATTCCTACTGGAAGAATAACTGCAAGGAAGATACTTTCTCCCTCCACATCCATCAGCTTATAATTAGTAAACTCTGCTACCATCATAGCTTCAATAGCTGCATTAACATCTGAAATATATACTGTTAAAGTATCACTTTCTCCCTCCAAAGTAACCTTCAATGAGCCCGTAGGCACCTTTTCATTCTGATTGATGATAACCTTTTCTACATTACCATCCTCTAAATCTTCTAAAAAATCTGAGTAATTATACTCAACCTTATCATTTTCCATTGTAGAAACAAAGTACCATACGCATCCAATTAATAAAAGGACAAACATATAGAACCCGAAACCACCCATTCTCTGCTTCTTCACAAAAGCTACCTCCTTAATTAATCCTCGAATTCCACTACTCCAATGTATGGAAGATTTCTATATTTTTGGTCGTAATCAAGGCCATAGCCTACAACGAACTCATCCGGAATATTAAAGCATGTATAATCAACCTTTACATCTACAACTCTTCTATCCGGCTTATCTAATAATGTACATACTGCAAGGCTCTTTGGATTTCTTGTCTTAAGTAACTCCATAAGCTTATCAAGAGTTCTACCAGAATCAATAATATCCTCTACGATAATTACTTCCTTACCTTCTATACTCTCATCCAGATCCTTTATCATCTTGATACTTCCTGAGCTAACTGTACCTGCACCATAGCTCGAAACAGCCATAAAGTCCATACTTACAGGAACTGTAATTCTCTTAGCCAACTCACACATAAAGAATGCACCGCCCTTTAATACACAGATAAGATGAACTGTCTTGCCTGCATAACGCTCTGAAATAGCTTTACCTATTTCTTCAATCTTCTTATCTACATCTGCCTCTGAAATGAGTACTTTAATATTTTCCTTCATCTATGTATCCTCCATTTTAATAATTTGCTTTTGCTTCCAGCTTATATATCTTGGCCTGTTTATCTCGTACTCTATATCTATAATTAAGTCTATAGCCTACAATCCATACGATTTCACTACCATTAGCAAGCAACAATATATCGTCTCTCTTTTCTTTAGGAACCTTTATATCTATAAAGAAATCCTTAAGCTTCTTCTTAGAACCCTTTTCATCTACGATAATATAATCACCTTGTCGCCTTGTTCTAAGCTGTAAATTAAATTTCATTATATCACATTGAATCCATTTAGTATACTTATTTTCTTGAAATATACCTTCATTATAGCTATCTTCTTCTACGATAAGACACGCCTCTACTTTTCCATCATCAAAGATATACTCACCTGTTGCCTTTATATCTACCGCTAAAAATTCATTTCTTTTAATACTATTATCTTCCTTTGAAGTATAAATATGCACTCCATCATACTCTTTCACTGCAATAATATCATAGGGCAAACTAATCTTCTTTCCTACCGTCATATTAAACAATTGCATTACACTATTTATATGAACACTTGAAATATCCTTAGCTTTTCCCGCTACCTGATAAATACACTTCTTAACAATATATCTTTGCAAGGCTTTATGAATGTTCTCTAAATCTTCTCCATCTATAAACAAACCTTGATCCCTTGACTTGACGATTTTTGCCATTTCCTTTTCGCATTGACTCTCCATATAATCGTCAATCTCAGTTAAGTTAGCTGCTGTCGCCTCCATATGAGCTATTGCCTGACTATTTATTCCTTCCTTAATTTGAGGCATTATATTAAGTCGAATTTTATTTCTTGTATAATCCTCAGTAAGATTTGTTTCATCCACTATATATTTTAAATCATTGATTCTAATATATTCTTCAATCTCACGTCGTTCCAAACACAATACTGGTCTAATAATATTATCCCTTATAGCAGTTAT
>JAFOCU010000098.1 GCA_017381055.1 Lachnospiraceae bacterium | reverse complement strand
TGGATATCTCTGTAATGCTTGTGGCAATGAGTATGATGACAATTACAAAAATATAATTGCATGTCAGGACAAACAGATTACAAACTTTGTTGAGTGGTGTCAGGAACAGGAATTTTATGAGGATACAGTTATTGTTGTAGCCGGAGATCATCTTAGTATGGCACCGATTGTAAAGAATGAATATGTACCAGATGGATATCAGAGATCAGTTTATAATGCTATAATTAATTCGGATTTAGAACCAGTAAATTGGAAAAATAGACAGTTTACGACAATGGATATGTTTCCGACAATTCTTGCAAGTCTTGGATTTGAAATTGAAGGCGAAAGATTGGGACTTGGAACAAATCTTTATGCTGATAAGAAGACAGTAATGGAGACTATTGGAAAGAATGAGTTTATGGAAGAGATATCTAAGAACTCTAAGTTATATAATAAGGATATCCTGGGAACAAGGTAGGTTGGGAATTGTTTTTTTGAGGCTAGATAAGAGACGATATTTGATTTTGGGTAAGAAATGTTTTGATTTTGGGCAAAGATAGGTTAAAAAATGGACATTCTGCCCAAAAGAAGCTAGTAAATCAAGGAAAAATAGCTTTCTAGAATGAAAATGGGCAAAATCAGTGACTAAAATGTTAATTATGCCCGTGAATATCAAAAATAGTGGGCAAAAAAACGAAAAAAGATGATGAAAATGCCCAAAATGGTAGAATTACTTAATACGATGCAATTTAAATGTACGAAAATGGGCATAAATAGATGATTATCACCTATTTATGCCCATTATATATGTGATCTAGTAGTTGATATCTGAAATATGAGGAAATCGACAATTAAGATAGAGATTGATATGAAATTCCGGCAGACAGAGCATACTTTTTATGACTTTAAGATAAATTTAACATAATTCTTTAACATAAAATTAACATAAATAGACTTGTAAGTTTAATATAATAAAATTATAATTATTTCAAAGATGAAGCAAGCGAAGAAATTAAGCAAGCGAAGAAAGTTATTAAGCAGCAAAACAAAGCAGCAAGAAAGAATAATATAAGAAAACAAAGTAATAAGAAAATAAAAACATCAATTAAACATATATAACGAGGAAGGTCTATATGATATACTTATTGGAAGATGATACAAGTATTCAAAAATTTGTAAGCTATGCGTTAAATAATTCTGGATTTGAGGTTGTGGGTTTTGAAACACCTAGTGAGTTCTGGAAGGCTATGAAAGAGGAGATGCCTGAGCTTTTGCTCTTGGATGTTATGTTGCCAGAAGAGGATGGAATCTCTATATTAGGTAAGTTAAGAGAAAGAGAAGAAACTAAGAATTTGCCTATTATTATGCTTACAGCTAAGAGTACAGAATACGATAGAATAATTGGACTTGATATGGGTGCTGATGATTATGTTCCAAAGCCTTTTTCTGTTATGGAGCTTATATCTAGAATAAAGGCAGTTCTTAGAAGAGCATCGGTAGATAATTCTAAGACAACTAAGACGGAATATGTAGTTGGGGATGTAACATTGTGTACAACAAAGCATACAGTTAAGGTAAAGGGAGAAGATATTAAGCTTACATATAAAGAGTTTGAATTGCTTTCCATGCTTATGAAGAATAGAGAAAAGGTATTCGATAGAGATGAATTACTTATAAAGATATGGGGATATGATTTTGACGGAGAAAACAGAACTGTAGATGTTCATATTAGAACTTTAAGAAGTAAGCTGAAGGAAGGCGGAAATATTATTGAGACAGTTCGTGGTGTAGGATACAAAGTGAAGGGATAAAAAAGATATTTTATGGTAAAAAAGATATTTATACATACATTTATAATATCTATGGTTGCTATTGTTTTTTCATCAGTGATTTTTTTGGTGGCTTATTATAAGAGAACTGAAAAGCAGATGAAAGCAACGCTGGCTACAAAGGCGATTCTAGTGGAGGAGGGTATAAAATCTGCTGGTGTTGATTTTTTTGAAAACATAGATGTGTCCAATGATGTGCGAGTAACATGGACTGATGAAGATGGAAAAGTATTATATGACAATATAGAGTATAGTGATAATATGCTTGAAAAAACAGTATATTGTGACAGGAGGCTTGATGATGGAAGTGTAATAAGAGTTGCCAATGTGTACGGAACAGTGGGTAATCTTATGCTCTCTATGATACAGCCTATTCTTGTTGTGCTTGTTGTGTTTGCTCTTATTTT
>JAFOCU010000097.1 GCA_017381055.1 Lachnospiraceae bacterium | reverse complement strand
TATGAGGGAGCCAAGAAAAAGGCTTGTAAAATGGACTAAATTCTATACCATCTACATTACCAAATACATCATATACCATTTGGGATAATTCATGCAGATATTCATTCAAAACTGGCTGTGCGTAGATAACTTGACCTTTAAGCACACCTAGACTTCCAAAATAAAGCTTATTCTCTTTTGTATTTCCTATATTTCTTATGTTGTCTATATGCTTATCAAATGTTTCTATAAGTTCTTGCTCATCTTTCCCTTGAAAGCCAAGCACTGTAATATGTGGTGGTATATTACCATCTAACATAAACGTGTTACCTGTAACCTTAGCCACTTGATTTATATAGCCCTGCATGATCTTTTCAGTTTTTTCATCAAAATAAATTGATATAAGATACATAGCCTCTTCCTTTACTGTAGCAATGACAATATACCCTGATTACTATTATTTGCCTGAGACATCATAGCTTCACCTACTTGTTGCAAGATATTCTGTTTAGACAGCTCCATCATACGTTCTGCCATATCTGCATCTCGTATACGCGATTCTGCTGCCTGTGTATTTTCAGTTTTATTTTCATTGCTATTTATTGCGTGTTCCAATCTATTTTGCGCACTGCCTAGCATACTTCTTAGATTCGATACAATATCAACAGCCTTTGATATTCTATCCAATGCTTTAGTCGCATGGTCTACCTTAGATATACATATAGTATTTATTCCTATTAGCGAGGTACTATATTCCGTTCTAGGTATCTCAAGATAATCCTCTACCTCCGAGCTTAGCTGTATACGCACACCTTTATCTTTTTGTTTAGCACCATTTTCTCTAAAGAATTATAGTTAAAGCAGCTGGTTTTCTTGTAGAATTAAGTTCCGCAAGCAATGTACTAGTATTAGTTCCACATGCTATGGATGTATTCTCTCCAAAATGTTTGTCATCAGTTCTAGCAGTAAACACAAGTTTCCCATTATTAAGAGAAACTAAAGCACCTCCATATCCATTTCCAAATGTATTATCTATAGCTTTTTGTAAGGCAGTGACAAACTCACTTTGAGAATTATACTTTTTGCTTTCTATAACTACTTTCTTAGTTGTTCCATTTATAGTTAAATCCATACTATTAGTTGAATCTGTAACTTCTATAGTAGTTGGTAATGCTATAGGCATCTCAACGCTAGCTGGTCTATCATATTCAACATCTGTTGTACCTGTATCAGATATTGATGAAAAACTATTAACTACAGTTTGTGTAGAAGGTTGAATAGCATTATTTATAGCATTTTCAATCTCTTCCTGAGATACATTGTCTCCCACTGGTAGATCCAATTTATAATCTTTACCATTAACTGTTATTGTAAGTTTATTATTATTAGCATCCACAGTTCCATCAAACTCTCCATTAAGAGTTATCGAACCCGTTCCTGACACCTTCTGCACAGTCTGTGTTATATTTACCTTTTGTAATACAGCCTCAAAACCGCCATTTGTTCCTTTGGCTTGTGCTGTAATATCCTTTGCTGTCGAGGCAGCACTACCCTGTATTTTTATACTATTATTACTTACCAATGATTCTATATCTGTCAAACCTGCATTTAATAATTGCGCATTTATTTCATCAGATATTTGTGTTGCACTTGTATAATCACCTGCAGATAATGTTATATCATAAGAATTAGAATCTACCTTTAATGTAAATGTATCATTAACTCCTGATGTTATAGTCAGTGGTGTGGTTGCATTTACACCGGATAAACTCTTACTTCCTGTAAAACTTGCAATGCTATCCGACTTAGTTTCATTAGTCACCTTTGCCACATAATTACCATAATTGTAATATAGCGTATAATCCCTATTTACAAACAACTCCTTATACGCACTACTATTCCCATCAATATCAATTTTACTATCAAGACCTTCAACCTGAGATGTTATCTTTAAGCCATAGTAGCCATCTTTTGAGTCATATGTAACAGATAACTTATCTAGTCCTGGTTCACTTGAAAATAGCGAATTTAACTGTGATGCCATCTGCGCAATACTATATTCACCTTCTGGTATAGTAATTGTTACCGGTGAAGTCATATCATTTGCTTGAATAGTCAACTGATTGTTTGAACTATCAATACGAAATAC
>JAFOCU010000096.1 GCA_017381055.1 Lachnospiraceae bacterium | reverse complement strand
GGGTTAAGACGCCGCCCTCTCACGGCGGAAACAGGGGTTCGATTCCCCTATTAGCTGCTAAAGACACTAGATTCGTCTAGTGTCTTTTTTTGTTTTTCGATTTTCTTCCCCTAGTTTTATATTATCAGTCAAATATCTTTATATATTTTTTCTACGTTAGGTTCAAAACCCGTGATTTGCTAAATGCCCTCTTGATACAAGTTTATTTCTGTGTGATATTTTCTAAAAAACACAACATAGCTAGATGATGTTCGCAGGGCAATGGACAATATATGCAGATTTTCGTTAAGTTTTCACCAATCCGCTCTCTAATAAATGCCGCCTGCCGAGTATGTTTGAGCGAGCTTGGCTATACCCCTGCGGGGTAATAAGCCAAGACGCGAGTTGCGCAGGCAGGCGATTAATTAGCATATTAGAGGGCGGATTAGTGAAAATAGAAAATCGAATCGTTGTCCATGTCCTGTGAACACCATTAGCTAGTGGTGTTTTAGAGAAAATACACACAGCCTTAGTATCAAGAAGGGCATATAAGCAAATCATCGGAGCTTTCATATACGTAGAAAAAATATACAAATATACTTTGACTCTATTAAAAAAACTGGGGGAAGGAAATCGAATTTCAATAAAAGCAAATAATACTTGCTTTTTCTTATGTTAAGTGTTAGACTATGCATTGTAATAGTTAACTAGTTAGAGAGTGGACGGAAGTCCACTCTCTTTTGTTGAGAAAGTGGAGGTATGTTCATGTCAAGAAGAGAAGAATATGAGCAGAAGACAGAAGCTCTTGTAATGCCTATTATAGAAGCAAATAACTTTGAGCTTGTGGATGTCGAGTATGTGAAGGAGGCAGGCAACTGGTATCTTAGAGTATACGTTGACAAAGAAGGTGGAATTGCTGTTGATGACTGTGAGGTTGTGAGCAGAGCACTTAGTGATAAGCTTGATGTAGATGATTTCATCGAAGACTCATATATTTTAGAGGTAAGCTCACCAGGACTTGGAAGACCTCTTAAGAAAGAGAAGGATTTTATAAGAAGTATCGGTAAAGAGGTAGATATACACCTTTATAAATCTATCGAGAAGCAGAAGGAATTCACAGGAGTTCTTAAGTCTTATAGTAAGGACGATATTGTGCTTCAGATAGAGGATACAGATGTTACTTTTGATAGAACAAATGTGGCACTTATAAGATTATCATTTGATTTCTAATATATAGATACTTAGAGACATTTAGTTTAATAACAAAACATTAAGAAGGAGAGAAACGAAATGAACAAGGAACTTATTGAAGCATTAAATATTTTAGAGAAGGAGAAGGACATTAGCAAAGAAGTACTTCTTGAGGCTATTGAGAATTCACTTATTACAGCGTATAAGAATCACTTTGGTAAGTCTGATAATGTAAAGGTTACAATTAACAGAGAGACAGGTGATTACACAATCCTCGCTGAGAAGGAAGTTGTAGAGCATGTTGAAGATCCAATTATGGAGATTAGCCTTGATGATGCAAGAGAAATTAGCAAGAAGCATAAGCTTGGAGATATTGTAAATGTAGAGATTAAGTCAAAGGAATTTGGTCGTATTGCTACACAGAATGCTAAGAATATCATTACACAGAAGATTCGTGAAGAGGAAAGAAGAGTTGTTTACGATAAGTACTGTGGTAAGGAAAAGGATATTGTTACAGGTATTGTTCAGAGAATTAACGGAAGAAGCATTACTATTAATTTAGGTAAGGCAGATGCTATCTTAAATGAGACAGAGCAGGTTAAGGGCGAGAAGTTCCAGTTAAATGATAGAATTAAGCTTTATGTATTAGAAGTTAAGGATAATACAAAGGGTGCAAGAATTCTTGTTTCTAGAACACATCCAGAACTTGTAAAGAGACTTTTTGAAGCAGAAGTTACAGAGATTAAGGATGGAGTAGTTGAGATTGTTAACATTGCAAGAGAGGCAGGATCAAGAAGTAAGATTTCTGTTCGTTCTAACAATAAAAAGGTTGATCCAGTTGGAGCATGTGTAGGTGTAAACGGTACAAGAGTTGGAGCTATCGTAGAAGAGTTAAGAGGAGAGAAGATTGATATTATCAATTGGAGTGAGAATCCAGCAATCCTTATTGAGAATGCGTTAAGTCCAGCAAAGGTTGTTTCTGTTATTGCAGATGATGAGGAGAAGACTGCAAAGGTTGTTGTTCCAGATTATCAGTTATCACTTGCAATCGGTAAAGAAGGTCAGAATGCAAGACTTGCAGCAAGACTTACAGGCTTTAAGATTGATATTAAGAGTGAAACACAGGCTAAGCAGTCTGAAGATTTTAATGTAATCTAAGAATTAATATAGAGAAAAAGGTGATTATATGGCAGCAGTTAAAAAGATTCCATTACGCAAATGTACAGGTTGCGGTGAGATGAAGCCTAAAAAAGAATTAGTTCGAGTAATTAAGACTGCAGAAGAGCAGATACTTTTGGATTTGACTGGCAGAATGAATGGACGAGGTGCGTATGTGTGCCGTGAAGAGGAGTGCCTTAAGAGAGCTATAAAAACTAAGGCTATAGAGCGTTCATTAGGAGTAAGCGTGTCAGACGAAGTATATGAACAGTTGAAAAAGGAATTAGGTGAATAGCATGCAGCAGGATAGAATATTATCGACAATTTCTCTTGCAACAAAGGCCGGAAAAACTGTAAGTGGTGAATTTTCAGTAGAGAAGGCTGTAAAAGAGGGAAAAGCGAAATTGGTTGTTGTGTCGGCAGAAGCATCGGATAACACTAAGAAAATGTTTAAGAATATGTGTGATTTCTATAAGGTTCCTGCATATTTTTATGGGACTAAGGAAGGTCTTGGACATTTTATGGGTAAGGAATTTAGAGCATCTATGGCGGTAACTGACGAAGGTTTAGCCAAGGCAGTAGAGAAGCAGTTGGTGCTTGCTGGCATAGAGAGACAGTAACAGTGAACAGCATTACGGAGGTAGTTAGATGTCAAAAATGAGAATATATGAACTAGCAAAACAGATAGAGAAGGATAACGCAGAGATAGTTGCATTATTAAAGGAAAAGGGAATCGATGTAAAGAATCATATGAGTTCTATCGATGATGCAGCTATTGAGATGGTTAAGGCGGCATTTTCAGGAAAGTCTGAAGCACCAAAGGTAGAGGCACCAAAGGCAGAGACAAAGCCAAAGAAAGAAGAACCAAAGAAGGAGGCTGCTCCAAAGGCAGAAAATAAGCCTAATGAGAAAAAGTCAGGTGATAAGAAGCAGAATGAAAATAAATCACATGACAATAAGCCAAATAACAATAATAAGCCAAATAATAACAATAAGAATAATAACAAGAACAATAATAAGCCTGAACCTAATAAGAATCAGGGAGAAAAGAAGCATATAACACAGGTATTTAATCCACAGAATAGTGGTAACAACGATAGAAATAAGAATAAGAACAATAATAATAACAACAGAAATAATAATTTTAATAACAATAATAATAGAAATAATAACTTTAATAATAAAAATGGCAAGGGTGGACAGAATAAGCCACAGCCACAGCCTAAGCCAGAACCAAAGGAAGAAGAGATTAAGGTTATCACAATTCCTGATTATCTTACAATTAAGGAATTGGCTGATAAGATGAAGATGCAGGCATCTGCTATTATTAAGAAGCTTTTTATGCAGGGTAAGATGTTTAGCATT
>JAFOCU010000095.1 GCA_017381055.1 Lachnospiraceae bacterium | reverse complement strand
TCACAGAACAAGCTAGCATTCTCTGACTCTGTGTTATCCATAAGATACTTAACAAGTGTATTATTTGCGTTAAGTACAAGTGTAAGGCTTGGACCAAACATAGAAGGATCCATTCCCATACCCATCATTCCGTACATCTTCATCATATCCTGCATACGACGACTTTCCTCTGAAAGTGTAACCATGGACGATATACTTTCATTCTTAAGCTTTTCAACCTTGATTTCAAGTTTATCGTTGCCTAATGACTTCTTGAATAAATCTGTAAGCTTCTCATATAAAGCCTTGGTTTCATCTGTAAGCTCTGAAGCATCTTCCTTAAAGTTATCTGTTAAGTCTGCATCAATTCTTAAGAACTTAACACCTTCATTCTTCTGTTCAAGCTGTGTAACGAATGGCTGGTCGATTGTATGTTTTAAGATAACTGCATCCATTCCTTCATCCTTGAACATCTTAATGTACTGTCCCTGAGCGATTTCATCTGTTACATAGAATACTGTATTCTCATGCTTTTCCTTGTTTTCTTCAAGGCACTCTGGTAATGTAAGATACTTGCCTTCAAGATTCTTAAAGAGAATGTAATCATTCATCTTCTCACAGAACTTCTCATCCTTTAAGCAACCAAACTTAATAAATGGATTGATGTCATCCCAGTACTTCTCATAATTTTCTTTATCTGTCTTGCACATTCCAGCAAGCTTATCGGCCACCTTCTTTGTGATATAGTCAGCAATCTTCTTAACAAAACCATCATTCTGTAATGCACTTCTAGATACATTAAGTGGAAGATCTGGACAATCGATTACACCCTTAAGAAGCATTAAGAACTCTGGTATAACCTCCTTGATATTATCTGCGATAAATACCTGGTTATTGTAGAGCTTAATTGTTCCTTCGATGCTCTCATATTCATTATTAATCTTAGGGAAATATAAGATACCCTTTAAGTTAAATGGATAATCCATATTAAGGTGAATCCAGAAAAGTGGCTCCTTATAGTCGTTAAACACCTTTCTATAGAAATCCTTATATTCATCCTCTGTACAATCGTTAGGATGCTTAGCCCAAAGTGGTGTTGTGTCATTAAGAGCAACCGGACGCTTAACAATCTTTGTCATAGTCTTAGAAGGCTCTACAACTACTGTTTCCTTTGTGCCATCCTCGTTTTCCTTCTCCTCTGTTTTCTCAGGCTCTACAATTGTTTCTACAACCTTATCTGTGTCTAATACCTCAGATGGGTCAATTGTTTCATACTGCTCCTCTGCATTAGGATTTGTAAGATAAATCTCTGTAGGCATAAATGAACAATACTTCTTGATAACTTCTCTAGCTCTAAATTCATTAGCAAACTCTAAGCTTTCTTCATTTAAGAAAAGAGTAATCTTAGTACCACGCTCAGCCTTGTCGCCTTCCTTCATATCGTACTCTGTGCCACCATCACACTCCCAATGTACTGGTGTAGAGCCTTCCTTGTATGAAAGTGTATCGATAGTAACCTTATCAGCTACCATAAATGCTGAATAGAAACCAAGACCAAAGTGACCAATAATCTGCTCCTCACTAGCCTTGTCCTTATACTGCTCCATAAATGCTGTCGCACCTGAAAAGGCGATCTGATTAATATATTCATTAACCTCATCAGCTGTCATACCTAAACCATTATCGATAAATGTTAATGTCTTTTCCTTATCGTTTACAACAACTTCTACCTTAAACTTATTATCATCTGGAAGCTGATACTCTCCCATAATCTCAAGCTTCTTAAGCTTAGTAATAGCATCACATCCATTAGATATTAACTCTCTAAAGAATATATCGTGGTCTGAATATAACCACTTCTTAATAATCGGAAAAATATTTTCGCTGTTAATTGAAAGACTTCCATGCTGTCCCATTTTTATAACATCTCCTTTAATTATCTTTTTTTAACTATATACTATAGTAAATCTAAAAAAATAAAAAGTCAAGACAAAATTAGCACTCATTTATCACGAGTGCTAACACATATTTTTTTTATTTATTTGCTCTATATGACCACATATTCTTTATCTGTGTCTTTAAAGTTTCATAAGACCATCCTACTTCTGTATTCTTCTTACTATTAGGATCATGAACATAGAACAATCCATCCTTATAATCTACGATAACTATAAAATGACCTGCATCTGTAAAATCTCCTGGTGCCATACTAGCTATAATAGGTCTGCCAGCCTTTAGCTCTGCCTTCATCTCTTCCTCAGCTAGCCCTACAACTTTAGCCTTAAGCCCCATCACTTCACAACCTTCATACATAAGTGTCCAAGCTGTTCCTGCACCCTCTGCATAATGACCGTTTTCCATAGACATATTAGATATTCTAATAGGAGTCCATCTAATATTTCCTGTAAGACCAATAGCCACCATAGATAAACATGTTGGTCCACATCCATCTAAAGCGATTGTTTCCACTCCGTATGGAACATATCCCCATCTAGAATCCCATTGCATAAGATAAGGTATCTCACCCTCTACATAATCGCCAGACAAATCAACTACTAATGTATCGTCACCCTTTTTAAAAGGATACTCCAACGCAAAGTCTATAGCTTCTGGGCTCTTTGCTACAAGCTTAAGAAGATTTTCCGGATAAGCTTCCTTATGTTCTAGCATAAAATCCAGCTTATCTGTTAAGGTAGCATCCGCATACTTAACATTTGTAAATTTTTCGATTATCTCTTCTGAATGTTCATACCTATACATATCTTGTGTAAAAACATAAGCTTCTGTATCTACTGCATTATTTACAGCCTCAGTACTTTGATTATTATTATCCTTTGATGTATCTTTGTCGCCAAAAATTGCACCTAAAATAAGTACTAGGCCTATAGCAGTGACCATAATAATAGTCGACCATACCGCCACGAATCTAATCTTTTTCATTTTTCTTCTCTTTTCAATCAACTCTTTTTTGCGCTTTTCCTCTAATGCGCGTTCTCTTCGCAGCTGTTCTTCTCTAACCTTATTTTTTCCAACACCTATTGTTCTTAATTCACTCATTGTAAATCTCCTAAACTACACAAAATCAAACAATGATAACTGATTTGTGTCTGGCAAGTCTCCAAACAAACCTAAATCACTCATTAATTCGATATTTGTTGTACTAACCTTCGTCCTCTGTCTAAAGTCATCCTTAGATAAAAATTTACCATCCTTGGCAGCCTCAACTACTGCTACAGCCGAGTTATCTCCTAGTCCATCAATAGTATTAAGAGATGGAAGTAGTTTTCCATCAACTATTTGGAATCTATTAGAATGGGACTTATAAATGTCTATCTTAGTAAATTCATAGCCTCTTGCATACATTTCAAGAACTATCTTCATGTCACTTAAAGCATCAGACTCCTTGTTACTTATAGTTCCAGCCTCCGCCTTTTTCTTGTATTCATTCATAAAATACATAAGTTTATCCTTACCCTGACACATTATCTCATAGCTAAACGCCTTAGCTCGAATACTAAAATATGCCGCATAGTAAGCTAATGGATAGAACACCTTACTGTTCATTACGTAGCTCTGGAGATAATGCTCTGCCTTGAAGCCGTCCTTGTCCTCGAGACCTAGTTCCTTGATCTTCGCCTGACACTTAGGGCATGTCTCCCAGCGTACCTTTGGACATTCGTCGCCTCCGAT
>JAFOCU010000094.1 GCA_017381055.1 Lachnospiraceae bacterium | reverse complement strand
TTCCAATTCCTTGATATCCTCATCATATTCATGGAGACCATATCTATCCTCATCCTTGTCCTTCTTAATCTTTTTCTTGATTCTCTCAATCTTTCCTTTATTCTTGCGAATAGCACTGCGCTTAGGAATCATATCCTCATAGGCTTCTCTATTTCGAACTCTAGCATAATTATATCCCAACATATAAATCAATATGCTTACGATAATAAATACAATAATTACAAACACTTTTAAAAATTTCTTAGCTCCAAATAGCCATGCCATAAAGCTAGGGAATGCAACTAAACCTATTATAAAAGTAAGCACAAGAACAATTAAGTCCTTAAGGTTTCTTGGATAATACAAGCTATAAATAAAACCATTATCCATAAAGCCCGGAACACCCTTTTGCTTAAAATATGTCTTTATCTCTTCTTTTATATTTTTATTCTCATTAACTAAATCAGCAGTTTCTTCTTTGATACGTTCTGCAACCTTCTTACTCTTTTCCTTGCCTCTTTCATTTCGAACCTTTTTAAGTCTATCTTGAGACTTATCAAGCTCCTTGTCAAAATTAGAAACAACCTGTTCTCTTCTCTTCTTAACAGTACTCTCGATATTTAATGAAAGCTGTTTCTCTTCAGCCACCACATCTTTCTCAAGACGACGTTTCTCGTTAGTTAATGTTGTAATCTCCCCACGGACTTTGTCCCTAGCCTCAATAAGACCACGAACATTTATCAAGTCATCATCATTACCATACAGTATATTTTGTCCTTCCATTTTCTCCTCCTAGCATATCCCGCTTCATACTAACTTTAGTGTAGCAAAGCCACTATAAAAATGCAAGTTTTTCTAATCATCTTCCTCTATAACGTGAATCTCTAAATAATCAAAATCTATTTCATCTATAAAATTATCTTTAGAAAATTTTGTTTTGTCATGTCTTTTAAATTCATTAATATTGCAATCAAGCCATATCGGCTTACTTAAATCAAATTCTTCACATATAGTATCTATAGCAGCAAAGACCTTGGCCGTTCTGCTCATAGATGAATCATCATTGCATACTGTCATATCTTTAACAAGATGTGTATTTTCCCACATCTTAGCCCATATACGAAACATATTTATCTCCTAAAAAAACTTCTTTATAGCGTCAGCCACGCCATCTTCATCACAGGATGGAGCTATATAGTTAGCCACTGCCTTTGTCTCTGCGCAAGCATTTGCCATAGCAACACCCATACCAGCAAAGTTAACCATGCTTACATCATTAAAACCATCCCCACATGCCACAAGCTTAGTTGAATCCATGCCTAATTTATCAAGAAGTCTATCTAAGGACTTAGCCTTATCTATACCCATAGGAACAATCTCCATAAAGAATGGCTCTGAACGGAAAATATTAAGTCTGTCTTCAAATCTCTTCTGCATAATAGGAAGAAGCTCCTCGATACGTTCCGGCTCGTCAACGTATAAAAATTTATCTGGCGCAAAATCTAAAGCCTCCTCCATAGATTCCACACCTCTTACACTCATATGAGTAAGATGAGCTTCTATCTTAGTGTACTTATTGTCTGGCTCTGTAGCAATAATCTCATCATCTTTATATGTTACGATAGGCACATTATATTCTACTGCTGCCTTGCACACTTCCTTAGCAAGAGACAATGGAATAGTCTGGTTATAAACAACCTTTCCTGAACTACATTCAATAATCTTTCCACCATTAAAAGCAAGAATGTAGCTTTCATATTTATCAAAATCAAGCTCTGCTGCCACATGCTCAATACCCTTAGTTGGTCTACCAGAAACAAGGGCAACTGGAACACCAGCCTCCTGAATTCTATTTATTTCACCTTTAACAACTGATGTAATCTCCTTCTTCGAATTCACAACAGTACCGTCAATATCTAATGCTAAAAAGCCATATTCACTCATCTTAATTCTCCTTTAATAAAAGATACCTTTATTCTTTCCCTAGTATCACTATATCGCCTTAATCATTTCCTTCATAAGCTTTACAGAATTCTCAATAGCCATAGCCTCAAAAGTTGGATAATCCATACTTGCAGAATCATCAGCCTTATCAGAAATAGCACGAATAATAAGGAATGGAATATTATTAAGATATGCAGCATGAGCAATAGCTGCACCTTCCATCTCACAGCAATATCCGTCAAATGTAGCGATTAAATCATTCTTTACAGCCTTGTCAGAAATAAACTGGTCACCTGTAAGAACTCGTCCCACATGAACATTTACATCTGGACAAGCCACCTTGCAAGATTCTGACGCAACAGCTATAAGCTTCTCATCACCCTTAAATGTAGAAGTCTCCATTCTAGGAATAACACCTCTATCATAACCAAAGGCAACAGCATCCATATCATGCTCTAAAGCATCCTTAGATAAAACGATGTCTCCAATATTTATTTCATTTCTTAAAGAACCAGCTATACCAGTATTGATAATATAATCTACATTAAACTTATCAGCAAGAATCTGAGCACACATACCTGCGTTAACCTTGCCAATTCCTGAACGAACGATAACTACCTCTTTACCATCAAATAAGCCTTTGAAAAAATTCATGCCTGCAACAGTACTAACCTGCGCATCCTCAAGAACCTCCTTAAGCTTATTAACTTCTTCATCCATTGCACCTATAATTCCTATCATATGCATTTCCTTTCTATTTCAAACAATAAAAATAGCTTTCTTAGTCTGGATAGACAAGTCTGCTATCATCAATATTATCAAGTACCTCTACAATAAACTTATTAGCGATAAAATTCGCCATAGGCAAATTCATATCAAGATAATTGCCACAATCCTTTGCTGATGCACCAGGAACCTCATCGTGATAATCTCTGATAAATACAAACATTTCTCTTATAAGTTCTACTATATCCTGTGACTTATAATCACCTGCTAATAAAAGATAAAATCCTGTTCTACAACCCATAGGTCCAAAATAAACAGTCTTACTTCCATATTCCTTATGGTTTCTTAAAAATGTGGCAGCCAAATGTTCAATAGTATGTATCTCTGCAGTATTCATAACTGGCTCAAAATTTGGTCTTGTAACTCTAATATCAAAAGTAGTCACAACACTGTCGCCTACATTATCTTTTCTAGATACATAAATACCAGGTAACAACTTTAAATGATCAATAGTAAAGCTAGCTATCTTCTCCATAATATATCTCCTCGCTATCTGATTCTATACAAAATTAAAGAGTCTGTCTTAAAGCCTTAGCAAGCTGGTCCGGACAAGATGTGCCTCTTCCGCGACAATCAATTCCTTCGAGACGAGAAATAGCATCCTCAACCTCCATACCCTTTACTAGCGCTGCAACGCCCTGTGTATTTCCATGACATCCGCCAACAAATTCTACTGACTGGATGATACCGTTTTCAACTTCTACGTTAATAGCTGTGGAACAAGTTCCTTTTGTAACATATCTCATAATGTAATCCTCACTTTCTGTGGAATA
>JAFOCU010000093.1 GCA_017381055.1 Lachnospiraceae bacterium | reverse complement strand
GTAAAAATGATTACAGAAGACATAATTAGACAGGCGCAAGCAGGCGATAGTGAAGCTTTTGCTATGATATATAATGAAACAATTAAAACGGCTTATTACGTGGCAAAAAGAATACTTCTAGATGAAGATGCTACAGAGGATGTTTTGCAAGAGGCATATATAGCTGTGTTTAATCATCTATCTGATTATAAGACTGGAAATTTACAGGGTTGGATAGATACAATTGTTGCGAATAGAGCGAAGAATTATTTGCGTAGAAAGAATCCAATATTATTTTCTGATATGGAGACTGAGGAAAATCCAGTTGTAGAATTTGAAGAAGAGAAGATGGAGTTTAGACCTGACGAAAAGGTGGACTATGATGAAACACAGAGACTGATTTTGGAGATAGTAGATAACTTATCTCCAGAGCAACGTTTATCTATTATGCTTTTTTATTTTGAAGATAAAAGTGTAAAGGAAATAGCTGAAATATGTGAGTGTTCTGAGAATACGGTGAAGAGTAGACTTAATTATGCGAGAAAGAAGATAAAGGAAGACGTTCTAGAGTTGGAGAAAAAGGGAACAAAGCTTTACAGTGTATCTGTTATTCCGTTTATTATTTGGCTTCTTTCAGAAAAAGCAAAGTCAAGTATGGTTACAGAAGGTGTTGTTGCAAAGATTTTTACAGGCGTAAGTACAGGGGTAAATACGGCAACTAATACAGCGGCAGTTGCGGTGGCAAATACAGCAGCAAATACAGCAGCAAACACAGTAGCTAACACAGCAGGAAATATGGTTGGAAATACAATTATGAATACAGCCGTGAATGCGACAGTAGGTACAACTACAAAAGTGGTTGCGGGCAAAGTCGGGATGGCCTTGGGAGCGAAAATAGCTTTATCTGTAGCTGGTGCAGCAGTTGCGGCAGGTGCGGTAATAGGCGGAGTTGCGATAGTTAATCATAATCAGGAAAATGAAACTAGTAACTATATTTCTGCGACTGAGCAGTCGGTAATAGAGACAACTGTGATAGAGGGGGATACGATAACTTCTATAACCGAAGATTCGACTGCAGAAGAAGTTGAAAGTAATGGTTGGAAGTGTCTAGAAGGACATTATTTGAGAGACTATAGGAACAACTCTGATGGTGGATTGATTATAAGTAATGTACAGGGAGATGTTAATAATCTTGAAGATATTACTTTTGATGTGGAATATGGAGGGGAAAAGGCTGATGAAGTAATTATAGAGGGAGGTATAATAAAGACTACTTTTAATAGAGAAGATGGAAGTAGAAGATATATGGAATTTCGTATATGGACTGACTTCGAAAAAAATGAGATAACAGGTAAGATTCTTGAATTAGTAGAGTCTATGACAATTAATGCCGAAGGTAACGTGGCATCAATGAACAATGTAGCGCCTGTGATTTATTCGCAGTATGTGGCATATAATAAAAATAATTCGGTAATTTGGCGTCCTGTTATAGATGGAAAATATGAGCAAGATGCTTCGCAAATGAGTGGAACACCAGATGACTTTGTGTATAGTGTTAGTGTGGAGCAAAATGAGTATGGAGAAAGAATAGTAATTATTGAGATACATAATAAGGATGGTCTATTGATTGATACGCTTACGTCAGAATCTTTTTATAATGAGGGAGGACCGTTTTGCAACTTCTGGGCTAAAACTATGGATGGAGCAGTATTTGTATGTAGATTGGAATGTATTGAAAAGCATACAAAGTTGGAGTTGAATTGCAATCTGAAAACGAAAGATTATACTCCAGATTGGTATAATGGTGAAAATTTAAATGCATATGTAACTGCTGTTGAAAATTAGCGCATAATATTTTGTTAATAATATGCAATATAAACAAATTGACAAAATAATAATATAGTATTAAAATATTGTATATAAAATTCGTGATACACATAGACAAGTCTATGTATGTGCAATAAAAACTTAATTAAAGGAGACAAAAGATTATGGCTAAGAAAAATGGAGCGCAGTCAGTAGAGACAGTAGCGGGAAGAAGAATTGTACTTTCAGCAGGAGATGGAAAGACAAACATTGATGAGCTTAAGTGGCTCACACAGACAGTACTTGCAGAAGCAGCAGCTTGGAAGAGTGTAGGTTGGGCATATATTGCAGATTGCTCAAAGATGAGTCCTGTTTCGCCAACAGAGGCAGCAGAACTTGTTAATATGACAAAGGCATTTGTAGATGCAGGATGTAAGGCCTTCGGTTTTGCAGAGGGAACATCTATTATGCTTAAGGTTCAGGCACAGAAGAATACAGAACGTTCGCAGACAGGTGTTGCAGAGTGTCATTTTGCGACTGTTGATGAGGTTCTCGTTTGGATGCAAAAAGAGGTTGATTTATAAAAAGGAATTAGTGGGAGGCTATGGTGCTTGTTTAAGTGCTGTAGTCTTTTTTGTATGAATTTGGTTGTATGTATTGGGAAGATGTGTTATAATGAAGTTACTGTTATGGAACGTAAAATTAAAATAGGAGAGGTGCATATGGGTTTAAAGGAAAAATTGTATAGTCTTACATATAAATGGGAAAATAATATATTTTTAACAGTAGTCAGGCGTGGTTTAACAATGATAATTCCCTTTGTTTTAGTTGGCGGAATATCTTGTGCATTGATTAATTTGCCTTTTGTAGATTATTCAAGCGACTTTGTACAGAAGTATTTTGGCACTTTGATAAAAATATTGACATCTGTGTATAACGGAACATTTGGTTTATTTTCTTTAGCGATGGTTATATCGTTTAGCTTGAGCTTTGGTATGGAGAAAAATGAGACTGTAGATAAGGTTGCCATGTATCTTATGGTTGCTTTGGCTGCTTATGGTGCGCAGTTGGGAGTAGGCACTAATCATTTTGATATGGAGAGTATAGGTACTAAGGGAAGCTTTTCTGCTATTTTTATTGCGTTAGTATCATGCTATCTGTATGAAAAACTTAAGAAAAGCTCACTGTTTACAATGCGAAAATATACTATGGGTATGGAGAGTATATGTGCTAGTGCTTTAGCGGCATTTTTACCTATGATAATTATTGTAGCTATTGTTATGGCTTTTGCTCAGGTATTGTATATGTGCTTTGATGTTTATAGCTTACATGAGTTGTTCTCTAAATTGTCATGTGCATTATTTGACAATTTAAGTAATAGCTTTGGGTCAGGCTTGTTGTACACATTCAAACTACATTTGTTATGGTTATTAGGATTCCATGGAAGTCATCTTTTAGAGCCGGTTGCTCAGACAACCTTTGCTAATGCTACAGGAGCATCGTTATTTAGTAAGAGTTTCTTTGATACATATGTAGTAATGGGTGGTTGTGGAACAACTATTTGTGTGCTGATTATTTTAATATTCTTTTATAGAAAAGATAGATTGGGTAATTTAGCAAAGATTTCGGCACCGATGACTATTTTTAATCTTAATGAAGTGTTGAATTTTGGAGTGCCTATTATACTTAATCCAATTATGGGTATACCGTTTATACTGACTCCGATAGCATGTTACTGCATCGCATATGGAGCTACAGCTATTGGCTTGGTGCCAAGGTTAGTAACTGAGGTGCCATGGTCCACTCCGATTATTATTAGTGGATATGTAGCTACTGATTCTATACGAGGAGCCTTGTTGCAGATTGTATGTATAGTAGTTGGTATATGTATATACTTCCCGTTCTTGCGCATTCATAAACGTATGCAGGAAGTGTATGCGAAGGAAAAAATTAAGATGCTTGTGACTGAGCTTCAGGAGAAGGAACAGGAAAAAGAGAAGCCGATGTTTATTACACGTGCGGATAGTCTTGGTCTTATTTCTAGAATGCTCGTAGAGGATTTGAAGGTAGCTATTAATCAGGATAAGTTATATATGTTATATCAGCCGCAGGTGGATGCGGAGGGGCGCTGTATAGGAGGAGAAGCACTTCTTAGGTGGAATCATCCGTTATATGGAATGATATTCCCACCACTTATGATATATCTGGCTAAGGAAGGTGGATTGCTTCCAGCATTAGAGGAAAAGATTTTCGATATGGCTGGTGCTGCGATTAAGAAAACAAGTGAAGAGTATGGAGAAGATTTCAAGATATCTGTAAATATTACTGCCAAATCGTTGTTGTGGGATGTGGAATCGTGTATAGATGCTTCTCTTAAAAAGTATGATATTCCGGCTGAACGTATGTGGATAGAGATGACAGAGCAGGATGTTATGTCAAATGCTGATATGGTTATAGAGAAGCTTAAGAGATTAGAGGCTAAGGGGCATACATTGTTGATTGATGATTTTGGAATGGGACATACATCGCTTATGTATTTGCAGCATGATTTCTTTAGAGTTGTTAAATTAGATGGTTCATTGGTTAAGAATATTACTGACAATGTTACAAATCAAAAGATTGTAGCTTCTGTAGTTGAATTGGGACGAGAACTTGGGGTCGAGATTATATCTGAGTATGTAGAAACAGAGCAACATAGAGATAAGCTATATGAACTTGGTTGTCATTGGTATCAAGGATATCTTTATAGTAAACCTATTCCTCTTGATGAGTTTATAGGGTTTATAAATAAGTATAATAAAGAGTCTAAAGAAGAAAATTAGTTTAAAAGTAAAAAACAGCCGTTGCAATTATGCAACGGCTGAAATTTTATGACAATTATTCAACTTCTTCATAACGGTTCCAAATTTTATCTGCGCCACAGACATGCTTTGAACCATCGCTATCAGTTACAATATAATCACCTTCGCCTATAAATGTATAGCCACGTCGATTTTTTATATAAGGACAAACGATATTGCCGTCCGGAAGAGTTATCTTGATAAGGAAGTCAGTTACGATCCAACCCTGTGTAACAACTTTTGTCCACTTCTCAACTCCATCTTCAAGACCTTGTCCATAT
>JAFOCU010000092.1 GCA_017381055.1 Lachnospiraceae bacterium | reverse complement strand
CGCTTCCCGCGTGTGTTCGGTTGGAAAGAAGCACTTGAACATCATATCGCGCATGAGAAGGTTGTATATCGTCGTGGCTTTGAATTCGACCTTGCAAAAATCGAAAAGCGTATTCATATCATTGATGGTTTATTGATTTGCATCGCCTCCATCGACGAAGTTGTTAAAACCATCAAGTCCGCGCCATCAACTGCGGTCGCATCGAAAGAATTGCAGGCTAAGTTCCTCCTTGATGAAGAGCAAGCAAAAGCAGTCCTTGATATGAAGCTTTCACGCCTGGCTAATTTGGAAGTAAAAAAATTGGAAGATGAGCGTGAGAAGTTAAAGAAAGAAGCAGATAACATCCACGCAATTCTGGAAAATGAAGAGCTGTTCAATAATGAGCTGATACGTGGATGGCGCGAGGTCGCTCAGAAATTTGGAGACGCGCGCAGAACAAAAGTTTTGAATGTGGAGAAAGATGAAGATGAAGTTGTTGAAAAGAAACAGCTTTCGCTCTCTTTCACTAACAAGGGCGCAGTATTTGTAACTGAGACTTCTTCACTTTACTCTCAGCGGCGTAATGGTATTGGCACCAAGTTTAAGCTTGAACCAGAAGAGTTTGTGGTTGATAACCTCGTAGGTGAAAATACAGATACAATTCTTTTCTTTACAAAGAAAGGTATGTATTATCACATGAACCTCGGCGCATTTAATATTGGAGAGAAGCAATACTTGTCTAACTTTAATATCAGCGGTGATATTACCGCAGCCGCACTTGTAAACAAGAAAGATAGCGATAAAAACATTGTATTCATCACCAAGAATGGCTTAATAAAGAAAAGCAAGTTAAGTGAGTACAACCTTAAACGCTCTACTGGCGCGCAAGCATTGAAATTGGACGATGATGATGAAATTGTATCAATTCTCTTTATTAATGACGAGCGGATTGGCATACTTTCGCGCGATGGCCAATTTATTATGATTGAGTCTATGCCCATCCGTGCGCTCGGCCGCCTTGCACGTGGTATCATCGGCATCAAGCTAAATACAGATGACTACGTTGTGAGCGCGCGGGCCATTGGGAAGGACAGTCGTTACCTCTTTAGTATCACATCCGATGGCTACGGGAAAAATACTGCACTTTCAGAGTTTAATATTACAAATACTAATACGAAAGGTGTAAAAATCCAAAAATCTGACAATCTCTGTGACTTTATTCCGATCGCGGCACAGGGAGATATACTCGTCAACTCTAATACAACTCAAATTCGTATTAAGAGTACAGACATCCCAACGCTCTCACGTGGCGCCCTCGGTGTAAAACTTATGAAGCTGACTGACAATTACATTATTGGCATTTCATCACTTTAAAAATCGCACCGTGAAAATTTGATATTTCTTAAAATTTATAGTATAATATATACAGAAAGGTTGAGAAAGAAACCTTTTGTAAATAAAAAAATATTTTAAAAAACAAGGAGACAAAAAAATTATGGCTAAGCTAACTGAGAAGACTTTTGAGGCACTTGAGTATCTGCAGGCACATGGTGGCCGTGCTACTACCGTTGAGATGATGAGCGCACTTGGTTGCGAGAAGATCGCTTCTATCACTGGTCGTGTCAATTCCCTCGTTAAGAACGAGCTTGCTTACCGCGAGAAGGTTGAAGTTGAGGGCGAGGATAAGCCTCTTACTTACGTTCAGCTCACCGACGCAGGCATGAATTTCGTTCAGGACGCTGAGTAATTAAATATATACAAGGGAGCCGCGAGACTCCCTTTTGCGTCCAACACAAACTAAGAAACACAAACTTAAGGAGAACTAAATATGAGTTTAAGACAAGCTGAAAATCGTGTACGTATCGAAGGCATCCTAAGCGAAATCAATTTGAAGTATGGTTCTTATCAGAAGAATGGTAGGACTGTTGATAATATTGGTGGCGATATTAAGGTTCTTGTCCACCAGGAAATCAATGGCGAAAACCATGATTTCATTATTCCTGTTTATATGTTCGCGGCAAAGTACACCAATGCTGGCAAGCCCAATCCCGCATATACTTCTATCGAAACTGTTATGAAGGAGTATACTTCTATCGCGGCTTGTGGTAATGAAGCAAACGCAGACAAAATCCGCATCACTAATGGTGATATTCGTATGAACGAGTATTACAATCCGCAGGGACAGTTGGTTTCTTTCCCGCGCGTTAACGCATCTTTTGTTAACAAAGCAACTGGTGATTTTAGACCTGAGGCTTCTTGGAGTCTTGAGTTTGCGGTATCCTCAATGGATTTCGTAACTGATGATGAAGGCGTTGAGGTTGAACCTCGTAAGCTTCGTATCAAGATTCTTGTTCCTCAGTATGGTGGCAAGCTTGACACTATGGAACTTTATGCGACTAACCCACGCGTCATCGACGCAATTACCTCTTACTGGGAAGCGCAGAAGACCTATAGTGCAAAGGGTCGCTTGAACTTCACCACTATCACAAAGCAGATCGTCGAGGAAATGGACTTTGGTGAACCCGAAGTTCGGACTCGTACTACCACTGTAAGCGAGCTTATTGTTACTAAGGGTACACAGTCTCCGCTTGAAGATGATATGGCGTTCGCGCCAGCTGATCTTGCAGCGGCACTTAAAGAGCACAAGGCGAATCTTGAAGCTCTTAAGGATAAGACCAACAATAAGACGAAGAATACACCTGCGCCAGCTGGCACCAGCGCGCATGAGGCTTTTGATTTAGGCTTCTAAGGA
Source organism: Lachnospiraceae bacterium (assembly GCA_017381055.1). GTDB lineage: Bacteria > Bacillota > Clostridia > Lachnospirales > Lachnospiraceae > SVEL01. The sequence goes on along the minus strand of JAFOCU010000092.1, from coordinate 6,359 downwards.
GGCTGAATCATGGCAATTGATATTTTTAACATTAAGCCCTCTGTCATTAGTCGTGACTTAAAGGGTAAATATGTATTAATTTACGGAAAAGAGAAGAGCGGCAAAACTACTGCCGCTGCTTCCTTCCCAAAAGCGCTTTTGTGTGCGTGAAATAAAGAGGTAAAAATGAATAATTTGTTTTCTATCCGCCGAAAGAATGATAATCCAAGTGGCGCGATTATTTGGTCACAAGAACAAATAAACTTTATCATTCAAGAGTATCAAAAACATCATAGCACTACTATTATTGCAAAACAGTTTAATGTTTGTCCACAAAGTATTCGAACAATATTACGAAAAAATAATGTTAATGTTCTATCTATTCAAGAATTAAATAAATTAAATTTTCCTCGTGATTCAGATTTCTTTGAAATAATTAATACACCAGAAAAAGCATATTGGTTAGGTTTTCTTTATGCCGACGGTTATATTTCAAAGACAAATGAAATACGTATTAATCTTAAGCAAGAAGATAAGGATCATTTAATTAAATTTTGCAAAGTTATTCAAGCACCAAAAACCAGTATTAAATATAGTGAAAAAAGGGAAAAAGATAAGATATATTATCAAGCCTATATAGGGATACGGGACATAAAAATGGCTAATGACCTGGCAGATAAAGGTTGTATAAATAATAAATCATTAGTTTTAACCTTTCCATTGGATAAAATACCAGAGCTTCTATATTCACACTTTATTCGTGGATATATGGATGGGGACGGTAGTATTCACTATACACAATCTGGTAGAGCAAAAACACCAAATTATAGATTATCTTTTATTGGAACTAAAAATATGTTAACTTCTATTAAACATATCTTAGGTAAAGATAATTTAAGTCTTGAAAATAGAACTACACATTATAGTTTACAAATTAGTGGTAACAAACAATTAGAAAAAATTTTTGAGTATATTTATAAAGATAGTTATGATGGTATTGAATTAACTCGCAAACGGCAAATTTATAATAATTTTTTACTACAGCGCCTTGGCGGTGAACCTATAGATATAGGGTGTGAATAAATATTAATTTATTTGCTAACGGTGAAACTCTGGTGAAAATCCAGACAATACCGTGCTAAGCCTTTAAAGGAAAGTGTAACGACCATCCCGTATGGGAGTAGGATTAAAGCAAGGTGAAAGTCCAAATCCGAAGTGCCGCCACTTGTTTAATCAAGAAGAGATGGTCTATTCTTTATAGTGATATAAAGTAGAAAAGTTGAAAGAGGATATAATGGTCTTGGCGGTGTAATGGCCGCAGACATTTCGAGTTGGAGTGATTTCAAATCGGTTTTGCGCCAGCTTGAAAAGCCCGAAGCAAAAGATATGTATCAAACCATTATTATTGATACTGTCTCTATTGCTTGGGACCAGTGTGAACAGTTTATCTGCCGTCAAAACGGCGTGCAAAAGATTGGAGATATTCCTTGGGGTGGCGGGTATAGCGCCTGCAAGAAAGAGTTTGAGAACTCTTTAAGAAAGATTACCATGCTTGGTTATGGTGTTGTTCTTATTGCGCACAATGCTTCTCGTATTGAAAAAACCGCTGATGGAAGTGAAGTTGAAATTATCTTCCCTGATCTTCCAAAGCGCGCGGCTGAAATCTGTAATGGTATTGTTGATATTATCGGCTATATTGGTACAGAGTGGGAAAATGGAGAAGCAAAAAGGTGGCTATATACAAGAGAAACCCCAACCCTTTTCGCGGGCAGTCGCTTTAAATATATGGCTCCCAAAATTCCGTTTGGTTACGATGAACTTGTAAATGCAATCGCTGATGCAATTGAACTTTCTGAAAAGAAAGATGGTGTCACAGTTGTCGATAGTGCGAATTTAGTTACTACCAAAGAAGAACTCAACTTCCAAGAGGTTCGTAGTCGCGCGCAAGAACTATGGACTAAACTAGTCGGAAGCGGAGAAAACTCAAATCCCGATGTAGCCAATGCAATTTTGAAAAAGATTGAAATGACTATGGGGCGTCGCATGAAGCTAAGCGAATTTACAGAAGATCAAGTAGAGCTTTTGAACTTAGTTGTGCTCGACATGGAAGACATGGTAAAATAAACGGGCGAAGCACAGGTTAGAAATAACCTGTGCTTTTAAATTTGACAAAATTGTGAATTTGTGGTATAATTATATTAGAAAAGTATTGAAAGGTGATAATTATGCCAGTTTGTAGAGAATGTCATGTTGAAATAAATAAAGATAAAGATGATTGGATAATGCCCTCTAAGAATTATTATTATCATCGAACTTGTTATGAAACATGGAAAGCGAGGATGCCAGAAACAGATGATGACTGGGTTCCTCGTATTTATGACTTTCTCGCGCGCGACTTGAAGGTAAGCTATAATTACTTTATGTGCGAGCAGCAGAGGAAGAAGTTTGGTAAAGATTATAAGATTAATAACAAGGGTATTTATTTTACTTTAAAATATTTTTATGAAATAAAGGGAAACCAATGGGAAAAAGGCCATGGCGGTTTGGGTATAGTGCCATATGTTTTTGAAGATGCGAAAGCATATTGGGTTGCGCAGGAGCGGCAGCGTCATGGATTTATGAAAGAGTTGGAGAACCAGATTAAAGAGCGCGAGGTTATAAGAGTTAAAAGGTCAACTAAAAAGCGCGAGAAATATAATTTGGATGATATTTAAGGTGAACACATGGTAGATAAAAATTCTATACTTCAAATTGTGGGCAGCCTAATGAAGCATCCGCAATTTTTAAGTGAAGTTGATAAGTACAAGTTAACATTAGATGACTTTTATTATAGATTTGATAGATATGTTTTTGCAGCGATTGATAATCTATACAGGTCGGGCGCGAATCGAATTCAGCCGATTGATATTGAGAATTATCTACAATCCAACGCAGCCGCGTCTGTAATTTTTAAGCAAAACAATGGTATTGAATATTTACAAGACGCAGAATATCTATCAGAAGTTGAAAACTTTGATTATTATTACAAGCGACTTAAAAAGGTTAATCTGTTAAGTAAGTTAAATTCACAGGGTATTAATACCAATGAATTTTATATGGAAGATTTAACCTCTCCAAAAGCCGCGGATATAAATAAACATTTTGAAGAGCTTGATATTGAAGATATTTTAAATGCAGTAAAGCGCAAAGTGTTAAATCTCGAAAATGAATTTAATCAAAATGAAGTAACACAAACACAAAGCGCTTTTATTGGAATTGAAGATATTATCGAAGGCGCACGCGAAAATGTAGATATTGGTGTACCAGTACAAGGCGAAATCTTAAATGAAGTAATCTCAGGTGCGCGCCGTGGTACATTGATTATTCGAAGTGGTTCAAGTGGTGTTAGTAAGACCCGTCAAGCTGTAGGTGACGCTTGTTTAATTGCATATCCATTTAGATATGATTCTTATAAACAAGAATGGATTCAAATTGGGTCTGGCCGCAAGACGATGTTTATCACAACAGAGCAAACCATTCCAGAAATTCAAAAAATGATTCTTGCATATTTAACTGGTTTTAATGAATCTAAATTTAGATATGGACAGTTTACTGCGAAAGAAGAAAGAATTATTAAACAAGCAGTATGGGTTATGGAGCAATATAAAGATAATTTCTTTATTGTTCAAATGCCTGCGCCGCGCATTGACTTGATTAAAAGTTTGGTTAGAGAGCAAGTAACATTACATCAAATTGAATATGTGTTTTATGACTATATCTTTATTTGCCCAAGTCTATTAGGAGAATTTAAAGGTATAGCATTAAGAAATGATGAAATTCTTTTGATGTTTTCAACAGCATTGAAAGAGTTGGCAGTAGAACTTGATGTATGTTTATTTACATCCACACAGGTTAATGCAAATGCTGATTCAAATGTAAATATTCGTAATGAAAGCGTAATTGCAGGTTCACGCGCGATTATTAATAAAGCAGATATTGGTATGGTTATCGCGCGACCAACGAAAGAAGAAGTTGATTTCTTTCAAGATATGGGAAATGGACAGGCAATACCAAATATTGTTACTGATATTTATAAAGTACGAAGCGGCGAATGGAACCAAGTTCGAATTTGGAGTTTATTCGATTATGGTAATCTTCGTAAAGAAGATTTATATATGACAGATTCTCGAATGAATCTTATTACAGATTATGAAAGACATTTCATTTATGAGATTGACTGGGAAGATGTTGATTATACAGAAATGCTAAAGAAAGTGAATGGTATAAAATGATAGATTATCAAGAGATTATAGAACAACTTGATGATAATAAAGTAAAAAGTATGCTTGATAGATTTGAAATTCCTTATGAAGATAGAGGAAACTATCTGGTTATGCCTACTGTATGTCATCACGCTTCTGTAGATGAAGCCTCATGGAAATTATATTATTATAAGAATACTCATATCTTTCATTGTTTTACAGAAGATGGAAGTCAAAGTATTTTTACGTTTTTAAAGAACTTTTATACTGCTCAAAATATTGTTTATGATTGGTATAATGATATATATGAGGTAATTCGCGGCTGTTCACATTTTGATGGTGATAAAATAGTAACTAACACTTATAGAGCTGTTCGTGATAAATATATGCCGCAGAAAGACAGGCGTGAATTACCTGCATATCCAGAGGGTGTATTAAATATTTTTACTAAATACTATCCTATTGAATGGCTAAGTGACGGTATTAGTAAAGAGGCGATGGATAAGTATAATATTCGCTTTTCACCCACGCAAAACAAAATTATTATACCACATTACGATGCGGCCGGCCGCTTGGTTGGAATTAGAGGGCGCGCGCTCAATCAATGGGAAATTGAGAATTTGGGTAAGTACATGCCCGTACAAATTGAAGGTAAATGGTATTCGCATCCATTAAGTCTTAATCTTTATGGCCTTAATTTTAATAAAGAGAATATTAAGGAAATGGGTATTGCGTTACTTTTTGAAGCTGAAAAGAGTGTCCTTCAATTTGAATCTTTCAATATGCCCAACTGCGCGGTTGCGGTATGTGGCTCAAAGTTAAATAAGTATGCGCTTGATATATTAGTGCGCGAGTGCCATCCGCGCGAAATTGTGATTTGTTTTGACCAGGAGGAAGAGCCTGGGAAGCAAGATTACTTTGATAAATTGTATAATCTTTGTAGTAAATATAGAGTTTACGCTAACTTTAGTTTTATATATGATAAAGAGAAACTATTAAGATTAAAAGACTCCCCAAGTGACAGAGGGGAAGAAGTATTTTTAAAATTGTTAGAAAAGAGGACGAAAGTGTATTAAATATGAAAGTAAATCTTATAAATGAAAATTTTACTTCCGATTATCTCGCCAACCTTTTACACGCACGCGGCGTTGTAAATGTTGAAGATTTTTTACAACCAACTGATAAGTATTTATCAGACCCCAGTCTTTTAGACAATATCAATCAAGGCGCGCTTTGGCTTGAAGAGACTTTAAATAAAGAAGATTCAAAAATTCTTATTGTAGTAGACTGCGATGTTGATGGTTTTACATCTGGTGCAATTATATATCAGTATTTAGAGCATTTTCAGAAACCAAAGCAAATAATTAGTGTAATATTTCATGAGCATAAGCAACATGGACTTCAAGACCATTATGAAACATTATTAAATGATGATACAATATATGACTTAATTATACTTCCAGATAGTTCAAGTAATGACTATGATTATCACGAAGGTATTGGTGCCCGTGGAACGAAATTTCTAGTTCTTGATCACCATGAAATTGATGATAACCAAAAAATAAGCCAATATGCTTGTATTATTAATAATCAAATTTCTTTACGGTATCTTAATAAAGACTTAACAGGTGCTGGAGTAACTTGGCAATTCTGTCGTTATTATGATAGTATTCATATGACAAAATTTGCCGATTCACTTATTGATTTGGCTGCACTCGGTATTTGTGGTGATATGGGTTCAGTTCTTTCTATGGAAAATCGTTATATTATGACCGAAGGGTTCACTAATATCAACAACTACTTCTTTGAAAGCGCAGTTGAAAAGCAATCATATTCAATGGGCGGCGTAGTAAATGCAACTACAGTAGCTTTCTATATTGTCCCCATGATGAATGCAATGATTCGTGTTGGTTCGATGGAAGAGAAAGAAAGGTTATTTTTAGCACTGGTTGACGGGCATGCACAAATTCCCTGTAATAAGCGTGGCGCGAAAGGAACAACTGAAGAAGTTGCAATCGAATCTTTGCGCGAGTGTACTAATGCAAAAGCTAAGCAAGGCCGCATCACTGACCAGATGGTTGAAAAGTTGGAGCAAAAGATTTTTAAGTATGATCTACTCGAAAACAAAATCCTCTTTGT
>JAFOCU010000091.1 GCA_017381055.1 Lachnospiraceae bacterium | reverse complement strand
CGTGAGGTTGCAGGGACAGATAAACAGGGAACAAATGCATATGGTGTAATAAAAGCTGCTGAAACATTAGGGTTTAGTGCAAAGGGTGTTAAAGGAAATAAGGAAGCGTTCTTTTCTGAGTTTCCGTTGCCTTGTATTGCCCACGTTATAGTGGACGGCAGTTTATTACATTATGTGGTTATACATAAAATTACAAAAAAACAAGTAATCATAGCGGATCCAGGTGTTGGAATTGTAAAGCTTACGCCAGAGGAATTTTTTGGTGAGGTTCATGAGGATGGAAAACCACCTAAATATCAGTGGAGTGGAGTACTAGTTTTATTAGTGAAAAATGAAACTTTTAAAAAGGGTGATGAGACAAAGGGTCTGTTTAGTCGCTTTTTTTATTTGCTTATACCTCAGAAAAAATTGTTATTACATATATTTATGGCATCGTTAATATACACTATATTAGGTATATTGGGTGCTTTTTATTTTAAGGAATTACTTGATAATGTGTTGCCAAATGGCTTGAAAAAAACGTTGATGACTTTATCTATAGGCGTAATACTGCTTAATGTGTTTAAAGTTCTTTTAAATGCTTTTCGTTCGCATTTGCTATTGTATTTAAGTCAGAAATTAGATATAGCGCTTCTTCTTGGATATTATCGTCATGTGTTAGAGTTGCCTATGAATTTCTTTGGCACAAGAAAAGTTGGAGAGATTATTTCTAGATTTAATGATGCAGGAAAGGTAAGAGACGCGATTTCCGGAGCGACTCTTACTATTATGATAGATACCTTTATGGCATTAGCAGGCGCAATTATTTTGTATATGCAGAACAGCAAAATGTTTGGTATTACTCTAATTATTGTGGTGCTGTATATAGTGATTGTAATAAGCTTTAATAAATGGTATGAAAGGCTTAATCGTAAACAGATGGAAGATAATGCCAGTCTTACGTCATATATGGTGGAGTCTTTAAATGGCATACAGACAATAAAGGCTTATAATGCTGAAAGAAAAGCTAATCGAGAAACAGAAATTAAGTTTGTAAAGCTTTTAAAGAGTGTATTTAATTTAGCTTGGGTAAGTAATTTGCAGGGTTCTTTAAAGGTCTTTGTTGAGTTGGTTGGCGGAATTGTAATCCTTTGGGTAGGTGGAGTAAGTGTTATTAATGGTGAGATGACCATTGGTGCTCTTATTGTATTTAACTCATTGCTTGCATACTTTTTGGACCCTGTTAAAAATCTTATAAATCTTCAGCCTGAAATGCAGACAGCAATCGTTGCAGCGGATCGATTAGGAGAGATCTTAGATTTGGAAGCGGAGAAAAGTGAGTTAGAATATAAGAAAATGTCGCCTTCAAGCTTAGCTGGTGATATAGAGATTAAAAATCTTGATTTCAGATATGGAACTAGAAGACTTGTTCTTGAAGATATTAATATAACTATTAAGAAAGGACAAAAGGTTGCGTTTGTAGGAGAAAGTGGTTCTGGAAAGACAACTTTGTCAAAATTATTATTAAATCTTTATGCCTCAGAAAAAGGCGAGATTATTATTAACGGAAATAATATAAGGGATATACAGCTAGAGTGCTTAAGGGAAAAGATTGCATACATTCCACAGGAAACATTTTTATTTAGTGGTACTATATTTGAGAATCTTACATTGGGAATGGACGATGCCACTCTTGATGATATAATAGATGCTTCAAAAATGGCTCAGGCTCATGACTTTATTAATGAATTACCACTTAGATATGAGACTTTATTAGAGG
>JAFOCU010000090.1 GCA_017381055.1 Lachnospiraceae bacterium | reverse complement strand
CTGCCTCAAGACGTGCTGCTTCTGCCTCAGCTTCTTCTTTAGCTTTACGCTCTGCTTCAAGACGTGCTAACTCTTCTGCTTCTGCTTTCTCCTTAGCCAAACGTTCTGCTTCAAGACGTGCTGCCTCAAGACGTGCTGCTTCTGCCTCAGCTTCTTCTCTAGCTTTACGCTCTGCTTCAAGACGTTCTGCTTCAAGTCTTTCTGCTTCTTCTCTAGCCTTACGCTCTGCTTCAAGACGTTCTGCTTCAAGTCTTTCTGCTTCTTCTCTAGCTTTACGCTCTGCCTCTTCTCTAGCTTTACGTTCTGCTTCTTCTTTAGCTTTACGCTCTGCCTCAAGACGCTCTGCTTCTTTTCTCTCTTCTTCGATTACTACGCTAAACTCCTTATTTGGAATAGCCTTCTTAAGTTCATCATAAATCTCTGAAGGTAACTTTAATGCCACATACTTACCATTAACATTCTTGTATGTTAATACAACATTTCCCTGACCTGAAATATCAATAGAAACGCCATCAAATTCAAGCTGTGAAATAGCATCATATTTTTCTGTAATATCTTCAACCTTGCCAAAATAACGAACCTTATCGTAAGCAATGCTAAACTTGCCATTCTGTAAATTCTGTCCATCAATAGCAATTACACTAACTGCAGACTTGTCAGCACTAAAACCAACATACTGCATATCCTTATCCATAAGTGCAAGATATGTATTATCTCCATTTAAGCCATAAGACTCTTTCTTATCTGTGTAGTACTTCTTTGCTGCCTCACGCTTTGTACGCTCCAAAATCGCCTTCTGAGTTGCTTCCTGGAACACCTTATCAACTAAATCATAAAGCACTTTCTTTGCTTCATCAATCTTTGCTACATTTGGTAACAATAGTTTTAAGTTGCCCTTTTCTCTATCTTCCTCTTTATCTGATTCGTACTCGATCTGAATGCACTTGTTGTCGTTAATTTCTTTAATTTCTACCTTCTTGATATCTGTGATATTAAGTTTAAAAGGTACTTCTCTTAATTCACCAACATAATATTCTGCGCCTACGCCTTCAATATAATCCTCGTAAAGCTTTGCAGAAATCTTCTTCTTCCCTAGTAATCCCTTCTTGTACTCTCCATTATAATTGTATAAAACTCTTCCTTCTGCTGCCATAAAATCGCCTCCCTAAATAATAATTTGATTTTCAATCATACGACAAATAAACTTCCAGTTTTAGTACAACAGATCAATTCTCCCAAACACCTAAACACTACACATTAGGTTAGTTCATTGATTATAGCACAAACGCTTATATTTTTCACTAAAAAATATAAATTTTGTTAAATTTAACAAAAAGTCATAATTGTTTTTAGACATTTTACCAATATCCATTACTTTAGTACTATTAAATTGTTCAGATAATAACTCAAAAGACTGTTTAGATTTTCACAACTTTCATTGAACTTCATTATACATCTACAATATATATAATGCAAGTAATTTATAGCTAACTAGGCATAAGGTACTATATTTTGATTAATGCATTAGATATAGCATTAATCATTTCAATAGCTTCTTCCCACATTAAATCAGCTATATAGTTCTTTAACTTTTCTATATCCTTGCCTACTTCTTCTGGGTATTCGTATAGAGATATTTCTCCTAACAAATAATCTGTCACATTATATTCTTTATTTGTCAAACTGGCCTTCATCATCTGTAAATACATATTAACAGTGTTCACATCTAATTCCTTGCTTTCAATTGTTGTCTCTTCGAAAATATCTCCCAGTCTTTCTCTGTGTTTTTCAATCTCTTCAATGAGAATGCTGTGTAGAATCATAACTTTATCTTCTTCATTATTTGTTGCTGCACTCTCTATAATTCTAGCAAGCTTCGATAGAAGTATTGCGCCCACCGTTGCAGCCACGCTTTTCAAAGCATGTACTTCAATTCTATAATTTTTAAGTCCCTCTTCATTGCTTATATTATCAAACAAGTCATCTAACTTATTTGGTAAGGTCTTAAGCATATTATAGAAATCTTTCAAAGTATCCATAAGTAGCTCTTCGCTACCTAATATTTTTAAAGCATATTCAAAATCAAACTCTGCCACCTCTAAAGTTATTTCTCTGCTCTCTTCTTTATTTTCTTTCTTACTTGAACCAAGGTCATTTTCCGAAATAATAAGTAAATCCTTTGGGATATATTCAAGCAATATCTTGTCTAACTTTTCTGGCAATATAGGTTTAGATAGAAAATCACTAAAACCTTCTCTCAAATAATGCGCTTTAGCCCCCTTAACAGCATTAGCCGTAAGCACAATAACAGGAATATCATCACACATTCTTCTATTTCTCATTGTATGCAATGTTTCTATTCCATCCATATCTGGCATCATATGATCTAAAAATATCACATCGAAATCATTTTCCTTAACAAGCTCCAAACATTCAAGCCCTGAACTTGCTTCTGTAAGTTGAATCTGTGTATGTTTAATAAAATTCCTAAATACTTTAAGATTCATTGCATTATCATCTACAACCAAAACCTTTGCATTAGGAGCTATATATTCACTAACAAACTCATCTTCTTCATAAACATTTAAAGCCTTATCCCTAAAATCACCAATAGCCTCTTCATTTTCTATTTTTTGTACAATGTCAAAATAAAACTCACTACCTTCACCATATACACTATTTACTTTTAATTGACTACCCATTAACTTTAACAATTGAATAACAATATTAATTCCAAGGCCAGTACCTTCCACATATCTATTCTGTCTGTCTTCAATTCTTGTATATTTAGCAAATAGCTTTTCTACATCCTCCTCTTTTATACCCACACCTGTGTCTTTAATAGAAAAAGTTAATATCTCATTGTCTCCTTCTCTTCGCCCCTTCAACGTCACTGTAACACTTCCATTTGGTGTATATTTAATAGCATTATTAAGAATGTTTATAAGCACCTGCTTAATTCTTAAATCATCACCATAATATTCACACGGAATAAACCTATCCACTTTAAAATCAAGCTCAAGTCCCTTTTCTTTTGCTTTAATATCAAACATATTTTGAATATCATATAACAAGCTAGCCATATCATATCTAGCTTGTGATAATACCATTTTTCCTGATTCAATTTTCGATGAATCTAATATTTCATTAATTATGCCTAAAAGATTATGCGCTGACCCCTTTATATCAGCTGCATACTTCTTTATATCTTGCTCACCACTCTCACGAATAATCATTTCATTCATACCTAGCACTGCATTAATAG
>JAFOCU010000089.1 GCA_017381055.1 Lachnospiraceae bacterium | reverse complement strand
GGTATTAGGCTCTGTATTCTTATTTTGTTCAACTAGAAGAATAAACCTTTCCTATGATAGCGATGGAAATCTTGTGTCTAAGAGTGGATTTACAGTGAAATTTTCAGGTTCTGAAAAATATACTGATAAAGAGCTTGCAGAGTTCTTATTTCCTACAGAAAAAAGTGCAAATCCATTTGTATTTTGGTGGACTGATAAGTTTGGCGAACATGTGGAGATTCCTTTTATAGAGGCGTATGATGTGGAATTGAAAGGTTTGAAGGACTTTGAGGTCACTTTTTATGAGAAAAGTCTAGTTGGATACATAGAATATATGGGTTCCTACAAGTATTTTGACAAGGATGGAATTGTGGTTGAAAGCTCCAGCAGGCTTATAGAGGATGTTCCGTTTGTGACAGGAATAGATGTAGATTATATTGTATTGCATTCAAAGCTTCCGGTTGAAGATGAGCAAGTATTTGATCTGTTATTGGACTTAACACAGCTTCTATATAAATACGATATAGATGTGGAAAAGATAAATATATCAAAGGGATTAGAGATTAAGCTATATCTTGGAAATGTCAGGGTTGAATTAGGTACAGATGAGAATTTAAGTGAGAAGATAATGGATCTTAAAGATATTATGCCTAATTTAGGTGACGCAAGCGGTACGTTAGACATGAAAGTTTTAGATGAACATGGTAACGGATATACCTTAAAAAGGGACTGAAATCATATGGTAAGAAAAAACTATGAAAAAAATTCAAATAGTTGTTGATATTTTTCTAGTTTGAATATATTATATAATAAGGTGTAATTCTCAAAGGGTGAATTATGCAATTTAAGTAGATGGTAACAATGAAAATGGATATGAAGGAGGATAAAACCTTGCTTGAAATTAAGACAAATGAGGCTGAAGCAGCAGCAAAGATAATAGTAGTAGGTGTCGGCGGTGCTGGTAATAATGCCGTTAATCGTATGATAGATGAAAATATTTGTGGAGTTGAATTTATCGGTATCAATACTGATAAGCAGGCTTTAAAGCTTTGTAAAGCGCCAACAGCTATTCAGATCGGTGAAAAACTCACAAAGGGACTTGGTGCCGGAGCACAGCCAGAGGTTGGTGAGAAGGCAGCTGAGGAGAACGTAGAAGAACTTACAGAGGCACTTAAGGGTGCTGATATGGTATTCGTAACATGTGGTATGGGTGGCGGAACTGGAACAGGTGCTGCTCCGGTTGTTGCGAGAATTGCTAAGGAGATGGGTATCCTTACAGTTGGTGTTGTAACAAAGCCATTTAAGTTCGAAGCTAAGACACGTATGAACAATGCCGCAGGTGGTATTGATAAGTTAAAGGCTAACGTAGATACACTTATCGTTATTCCTAATGATAAGCTTCTTGAAATTGTAGATAGAAGAACAACTATGCCAGATGCTCTTAAGAAGGCTGATGAGGTGTTACAGCAGGCAGTTCAGGGTATTACTGACCTTATTAATGTGCCAGCTCTTATTAACCTTGACTTTGCTGACGTACAGACAGTTATGACAAATAAGGGAATCGCTCATATCGGTATCGGTAGTGCACATGGTGATGATAAGGCTAACGAGGCTGTTAGACTTGCTGTTACTAGCCCACTTCTTGAGACTACTATCAAGGGTGCATCACATGTTATTATCAATATTTCTGGTGATATCGGACTTATGGAAGCTAATGAGGCTGCTTCATTCGTACAGGATCTTGCAGGTGAGAATGCTAACATTATCTTCGGTGCTAGATATGATGATACAAAGCAGGATGAGTGTACAATCACTGTTATTGCAACAGGACTTGAGGAAAATCAGGCTCCAGCTTTTGGACAAGCTAAAACATTTACATATCAGTCATCAGTTAAGCCTGTTGGAACAGGTGCAGGTATTGCATATCAGACAGGTGTTCAGCAGACAGCTAAGCCAAACATTAGCTTTAATACAAAGCCAGTTGAGAGTTCAATTCAGGAGAAGACAATCAGCATTCCAACATTCTTACAGAAGAATAGAAAATAATAATAAAAATATAATGTGTAAGGTTTTATACCTTACACATTTTTTACTTTTAATTCATCTATTATATAACGTAAAAAGCTATGCTTATATATGCAAGTTACAGACTAGGAGGCTATATGAAGTACGTTATATACATAGATGTATTTTTTTGCGTAAATCTAGTGATGGACTTTCTAATACTAAAGCTAGTATCACTTTATATTAAACCACAAACCACTTATATAAGGTGCATATTAGGAGCGATATTGGGAAGTGCTTTTGGCGTTCTAAGTCTTTTAATATCATATGAAAATATCATATGGCATATGCTTTTTTCTTACATCTTTATAGCAGTGGCTATGGTTGTTGGGACATTTGGCTTGGGAACACGGCGAGAATTAATTAAGAGATGCATTGTTCTCTATGTAGTAACCATTTTCCTGGGAGGTCTAATCAATTTATTGTATAGCTATACATATATGGGGGTGTTTCTGCAAAATCTTTTTTGGGGGTTGAGGAATACAACTAACATTTTATGGATGATAGGAGCAACTTTTTTTACTTATATATGCTTGAAAGCGCTTGTTAGAATAGTAAAAAGAAATAGCAAAACAAATATGCTTGTTGCAGTGAAACTTGTGCATAAAGGGAAGGAAAGGCTACTAACTGGATTGATCGACACTGGCAATAGTCTTAGGGAGCCTTATACAGGCAAACCAGTACATATTGTCTGTGAAGAGACTATCAGCTCTCTGCTGGAAAGTCAGGATTTACACACAGAAAGGTTTAAATTAGTGCCTTTTACATCTGTGGGAAAAAATCATGGTCTTATAAAGGTTATTACTATTGATGAATTATGGGTATACACTATTGAGGATACTTTGAAATATACTAATGACGCCATTTATATAAAAAATGAAGTGGCTATAGGTCTTTATGAGGGGAGCCTATCTAATGTAGGCGAATTTCAGATGTTGTTACATAACAGTGTAAGTTTATAAGGAGGAGAGTATGATTATCAAGGTATCAGTTAATAGAGGTTTAAACTTAAAAATAGTATCATCACTTAAGAATTTTTTCTTTCCTAAGGGAGAGGGGGAGATTCATTATATAGGAGGTCATGAAGTATTGCCACCGCCATTGGAGGCTTATGAAGAAACTTGCGCCATAGAAGGCTTGGGTACAGATATGGATAAGGAAGCAAGAGATATTTTAATAGAGCATAATCTAAGATTAGTTGTCTACATAGCAAAGAAATTTGATAACACAGGCGTAGGAGTAGAAGACTTAATATCTATCGGTACAATAGGCTTAATTAAAGCCATTAATACATATAATAAGGATAAAAACATTAAGCTAGCCACTTATGCCTCTAGATGCATCGAAAACGAGATACTAATGCATCTTAGACGAAACAATAAAACAAAGCTTGAGGTGTCTATAGATGAACCGTTAAATGTAGATTGGGATGGCAATGAGTTACTTTTATCAGACATACTTGGAACAGAGGAAGATATTGTCTCTAAAAATGTAGAAGAAGAGGTAGAACTAAAACTCCTAAGCAAGGCCATGGAAAAACTGTCAAAAAGGGAACGACAAATTGTAGAGCTTCGCTACGGCATCGGCACTGGAAGAGGCAATGAGATGACACAAAAGGAAGTAGCAGATATGCTAGGTATATCTCAATCCTACATCTCACGCCTGGAAAAAAAGATTATAGGACGTCTCCATCGCGAAATAGTGCGCTTCCAGTAAACATCAGATTTCCTGCACCTTAATACTTCTATATAAAGCTGAGTATATTCATATATTTTTTATACGTTTGATTCGGAACCCGTGATTTGCTAAATGCCCACTTCAAACAAGTTTATTTGCTTGTGATATTTTCTACGAAACACATCTGTTGCTAGGTGATGTTCGTGTGAATGAAGGACATCATTTGGAAGATTTTCG
>JAFOCU010000088.1 GCA_017381055.1 Lachnospiraceae bacterium | reverse complement strand
TAATATATGCCACAAACTCTATACAAGTAAACATATTTTCTACTGAGTATCCCTTTACAAACGGATATGTAAGTACTGATAAAAGATTATACATATACTCTTCATTATTGAGTCTTAATGCAATCTCCTTCTTCACCCACTCATACTGTTCTTCTGTAACAGGAACCTTAAATACCGCTATCTGAACTGGTTCATCCTTGCCTAATGTATATCTTTCTAAAGACTCCCTAACAAGTCGTCCCATCAATACTGCATTATGCTGTGGTCTTGCATATCCAAATGTTCTTCGCAAATCCGCATCTAACGATATCGAACTATGATTGTACTGCTGCTTTCCTATTTTTCTTATAGACTTAGCAAACTTTGTTCCAGTCTGAGATATCATTAAATATATTGCCTTTGTTTCACTCATTTTTCTTATCCTTTTCTATCTCTTTTACAAAAACTCTTTATCTATAACTTTGTCATAATATCCATATAACTTTTGCACACCATTTTCCAACAAATAATAATGGCTTATATATGGAATTAGCAAAACTAAAACCAACGCCCCCAAGGCTAATACAGACATTATCTCTGTTAATAAAAACAATCCAAATACCATCACTAGCAACAATGCAAATGTCACCGTAACAATTAAATGAATTAATCTTTCATGCTGAAAAAACTGAATCTGAATTAATAACTGCTCTCTAAAAGTTTCTCTGTCTAAATCTTCTTTAGCCAGCTCTTTTTCTACATAATCTATGTATCCTAGCAATCTTTTTTTCATAACACTTCAACCTTCCTGAATAATCTCACGATTGCCTCAAGTTACTATCTTTTATATTATAACATAAAATATGAAAACCTCTATTACTTTTTTGCTTTTTGGAGTATACTATATCTCAATATACTAGTTTTTGGGAGGATAATATGAACATAATATATTTAGCTACTCTAATCTTTTCTTTTATATGTATAATCGTAACTACGGTTTACCTATACACTCTCATTAAAAGATTTACAAATAAATTTAATTCAAAGGTAAACAAACCTTGGATGCGCCGTGCTTTTCCTTTATCTATAGCTGCATTAATCATCGCGCTTATTATCCTATATAATCCTTTTGTTTTATTTGTGTTATATTTCTTAATGTCATCAATATTTGTTGACATAATCAATTACTTGATAAAACGTTTCGTTAAAAATGAATGTACTCCCATAAAAATATGGAGCAAAATCTACACAGGCTTACTCATTCCACTTTTATTTTCCATAGGGATAATGGTCTATGGACACATTAACATAATGAACATCCAACAAACCTACTATCGCATATCAACAGATAAATCTATACGTGAAGAAGGCTATCGCATAGGACTTATAGCAGACCTTCACTTTGGTTCCTCTATTGATTTAGAAGGACTAGACGCTATGTGCGATGAAGTAAGTGCTGCCAAGCCTGATATAGTAATTCTCTGTGGTGATATCGTAGATGAAAGCACCACTCGCGACGAGATGATAGAGGTTTTTAAGAGTCTTGGAAACATAAAAAACACTATGGGTATTTACTTTGTTTATGGAAATCATGATTGTCAGACATATGTAGCAAAACCTTCTTACACCAAAGAAGAACTTGCGGACACTATAACAGAAAATAATATTATTATATTGCAGGACGATATTTACACTTTTAATAATGAGCTTGCAATCATTGGCCGAAGCGACGCTTCTTTTTCAATGAATACAAGCAGGGCAAACATCGACTATCTATTATCAAAAATATCTAAAGATAGTTATGCAATCGTCCTTGATCACCAGCCAACTGAATATGAGTTAAACGCATCCTCAGGCACCGACCTTCTTCTATCTGGTCACACACACGCTGGACAATTTTGGCCTCTAAATATAGTTTTAGAACTTGTACCATTTAATGATGGCGTCTACGGAAAATACAAAATAGATAACATGAATGCAATTATAACCTCTGGCGTATCTGGTTGGGCCTTTCCTTTTAAAACAAGTGCACCTGCCGAATATGTAATTATCGATGTAAAACCTCAATAAAAAATACGGAGCATTTTTTATGCTCCGTATTTTTTTAACAAAACTGTTAAATCACCCTCGCAACTCCTGTTCTTTTTGCAGCATCTCCAACAGCCTTCGCTACAGCCTCACCCACACGTTTATCAAATGCCTCAGGAATTATATATTCTTCACTTAATTCTTCATCCTTCACAAGATATGCTATTGCCTCTGCTGCCGCTATTTTCATCTCATCATTAATATCCCTGGCTCTTACATCAAATACACCTCTAAATATTCCAGGAAATGCCAAAACATTATTAATTTGATTTGGATAATCACTACGTCCAGTAGCTATAATCCTTGCTCCTGCCTCTTTTGCGTACTCTGGATAGATTTCTGGTATTGGATTTGCACAAGCAAAAACTATACTCTCTTTATTCATAGTTCTGACCATCTCCTTAGTTACAACATTCCCTGCACTCACACCTATAAAAACATCTGCCCCCTTAATCGCTTCATCAATTCCTCCCTTAACAGAGGTTTTATTTGTAACTAAAGCTATATCCTCTTTTATCTTATTCATACCTTCAGCTCTGCCCTTATATATAGCTCCTACTCTATCACATAATACGATATCCTCAACTCCATATCTTATCAAAAGCCTTGTTATAGCTATAGCTGCAGCACCTGCACCATTTACTACAACCCTTATTTCATCCTTACTCTTACCAACAAGTTTCAAACTATTAATTAAACCTGCTAAGGTAACAACAGCAGTTCCGTGCTGATCATCGTGAAAAACCGGTATATCACATACCTTCTTTAACTTCTCTTCTATCTCAAAACATCTAGGTGCAGATATGTCCTCCAGATTTATTCCACCAAAGCTTCCCGCCATAAGACTAATAGCCCTCACTAACTCATCTACATCTTTACTTCTCAAGCAAATAGGAAATGCATCCACATCACCAAATGCCTTGAATAAGACACATTTTCCTTCCATAACTGGCATAGCCGCCTCTGGTCCTATATCCCCAAGACCTAATACTGCTGTACCATCTGTTACTACAAGACACATATTCCACCTTCTTGTAAGCATATAGGATTTCTCTACATCTTTTTCAATCTCCAAACACGCACTAGCCACACCTGGGGTATATGCTAAAGATAAATCCTCACTTGTTTCTGTAGGTACTGTGGGTACTATAACTATTTTTCCTCGTTTTCTATAATGCATGTCCAAACTGGCGCTTCCATAATCATTTTCACTTTCTTTATACATATTACACATCCTCCATTCATAGCCATAGTAATAGTATATTCTTCCACTTTTAGATTTATGCATAATAATAGGAATTTTCATTGCAACATTTCTCTTAATAATGTAAAATAAATATATGATTTTTGTTTGTGAATAAATTAATATACAGAGGTGATTTTTTGAGCTCATTTATTTTTCTTTTATTAGCTATTTTTGCTACCATAACCTTTATGCAAGCTTTACAGGCTTTATCCCACAAAGGTGGCTCTAGACAAATTTCAATAATGTTTGCTTTATTAGGTATAAGCAGCTCTCTTTGGAGCGTATGCTTTGGTTCTATTCCTGTTCAGACCGACCCTGACTATGCATATCTATTACGCTGTTTCGGTATGATAGGAACATTCGCAACACTTATCTTTTCGGCTATTCTTATTTCAGAATGGGTAGGTGTCTGTAAACCAACCAAAAGATTTGTAGTAGGTTTTTCATTATTAGGTATTGTTATATATCCTTTTAACGTACGTCATAAATATATTGAATTTATGGACACTAAGATAGGTATGTCTTATCGTTTCAAGCCTAATATATGGACTGATCTTTATCTAATCTACTCTGTTGTTATAGCCATTCTTCTTTTTGCAATGGTTATATATCTTATAAAACATACAGAAAAAAAACGTAAAAAAATTGTGGGAATACGTCTTTTTTGGGCTCTTGTAGTTATATGTGTAGGAATGCTTTTCGACACAATACTCCCAGCCTTTGGAATTACAGCAATCCCAAGCAGTACGATTGGTCAGGCTATTGCTGTAATTATTATCTATAGCGGTTTGGATTTTAACAAACAAAACCGTATTGATGCAGACAATATAGCTGCTTACGTAGATGTTCTACAGGAAGTATACCTATTAGCCTTTGACGATAACCTATCATTAACCTTTGCCAGCAGCTCTTCAAAAAATTTCTTAAATCTAGAAGATGATAAGACTTATTCCTTTGAAGATATTTTCGACTGTCCAGCTTCTAACATTATAAGCATCGACAATGCGAAGAAACTCGACGCTACTTGCAAAACAAATAATGTGTATTTCAGTCTAGGTATCCAAAAAATATTCGATGATTTTGGTGATATAATTGGTTATATTATAGCAGGCTCCGATTTAACAAATCGTATGAAATATATTAACGAAATAAACGAGGCAAAGAAAAATGCAGATAAAGCTAATGCATCTAAAAGTGCATTTTTAGCTAGTATGAGCCACGAAATACGAACTCCTTTAAATGCTGTATTAGGCATGGACGAAATGAT
Source organism: Lachnospiraceae bacterium (assembly GCA_017381055.1). Classification (GTDB taxonomy): domain Bacteria; phylum Bacillota; class Clostridia; order Lachnospirales; family Lachnospiraceae; genus SVEL01. Next base: position 240 of record JAFOCU010000088.1, on the reverse strand, counting down.
TATGCGTGAAGATGATATTAACGAAATCCATAGTCATGCAGCTAGCATTATGGATGCTGGAAAGTCATTACTTGCTATCATAAATGATATCCTTGACTTTACCAAAATAGAATCTGGTATGATGCACATTGTACCAAACGACTATACTGTAAGTGAAGAGGTACGAGAACTATATAATATTGTTACCTTTAGGGCAAAGAAAAAAGGATTAACCCTTTCCTTTAATTTGGACCCTCAGAT
>JAFOCU010000087.1 GCA_017381055.1 Lachnospiraceae bacterium | reverse complement strand
CCATATATCTCAAGAAGCTTTTTTTCCTTCGCTTCAAGATTAGAAAGATTTGTTTTTGCATCTATATTTTCACTTAACTGGTTAGAAACTTCGCTCTTTTGTCCGCTAAGATTTTGAAGTTCATAAGAAATTCTATTTAAGTTTTCATTTTCTTTAGCTATATCATCCTCATTCTTTTTAATGAGAGCCTCTGCTTCTTCAAGCTTTAATTTATTCTTAGCTAACTCTCCCTTAATATCTGCAACCATATATAAGCCAAGTTCATTTTTCATAGCACTTATCTTACTATTTAACTCAGCTTCTTTATCCTTAGCATCTGTTGCAATATACGATAATACCGCAATCTCCTCGCCACTCTTTTCTATCTCTTCGCTAAGATTGCTATTAAGCTCAGCCTCCATATTAAGAATCTTTTCCTGCTTAACTATCTCTTCATTGATTGCTTCCTGTTTTCTAGTGATTCTATCCCAAACTACACCTGTACATTCCGTAACCTCTGTAAGAAGCTGACCTTTGTCCTTTAAACTAGCATCCATAAGCTCCTTTAATTCATCTCTCTGATTCTTATAATACATATAATCAGCATAATCATTTATACTTTCCTTCAAAGTAAGCTCTTCATTAGCCTCCTTTAAATCTACAGCTGCAAGTCCTTGCTCATTTATAAGCTGTTCAATCTCCTCTATAAGCTTAAGAGCTTCCTTCTCCTTGCCACTTATTTTTGCACTCTCAATAAGACTTTCCATAAGTTTTTTCTCTTCAAGTAAAGCCTGTTCTCTCTCTGCAAAATTAATCTTAGCATCTTCATCCTTATTTATAAGATTTTTTAAATTGTAATAACACTTTAAAATGCTCTCTGTTATATCTTCTCGTCCAAAATACAACTGTTTAATAGACGCAACTCTCTTAGCAAAGCTATCAATTACTTCAATCTGTCTATCGAAACTATTGATATCCTCTTTCTTTTTAGAAAGCTCGAGAAGCTTGTCCTTAATATTAAGAAGAGTTGTAGCCATATAATCTTCTTCGCCATCACTCTCTGTCTGATTATTAAATGACTTCTGGATAATCTCTTCTATAAGTAAATCCTCCACAACCTTTCTAGTTGTCTTATAATTTGTCTCGAAGTACGTTCTAACATGACCCTCTGTCTTATTTATACCTCTAATAATTTCCCATTCACTCTCATAAAGACCATAGCCTGCAATAAATCTCTGATAGTCACCCTTTCTTTCAAAGATTTTAATTTCAAGACTCAAATCCTTCTTCTCAAGGTCACGCAAATACGCCTTAAGCCCATTATAAGTAATCCTCTCCTTTCCGTTAGAAAGAGGAAGATTCTTTATATCATTATCATTAAACTCTCTATAAAAAATAACATAATTAAAATACTCGATAGAAGCATTTTCCTTTTGTACAACACTTACCTCGTCTGTCTCTGATATATCCTGTAAACCAGACTCATCCTTAGCTTTTCTAGCACAAAAACCTGTAAGCATATACTTATAATTATTCTTTATATGTGCATCACTAAGTTTCCATTCTATAAGCGAATGAATAGTCTTACTTCCATCTGATGTTCTAAATAATTTTTCTACTGGCTGCTTTTCATCCAATGTACAGTTAGGTATAAGGTTCTGTAATAAAAGAAGCATAAGCACACTTTTACCACCACCATTAGCTAAATCATATATTGTATTTTTACAAGAAAAACGCATTAGAAAATCATCATAATACTGGGTACCAAAATTATATTTTACATTATTAACTCGTACTCTATTAATATGTGGCATCGTCCTTATCTCCTCTTAAAATCTCATACAAACGTCCCTTATAGCTCTCAAAATAATTCTCTACTAAAGCCTTAAACTTATCCTTTGGATAATATCTTCCATCAGATTCAATCATCAAACCTTCTGCTGTAAGGAAATTAAATACAAGCTTCACAAAGCCAGCCTTCGAACCTCTCGATGCTCTTATACTTACTTCCTCCGAAGATACAACCGGCATATCCTCCCAAACCAATGCTAACTCCTTAAAGCTTCCCGCTTCAACTTCGTCCACTGCAAGCACAGATAAATTGCTAATTATTCCTGCAAGAGTAGAATCTACGCTACCTATAATGTCCTCCTGCTTTACATACTCAACATATGTATAGTTTGCTGAATCATTATAAAATCTAGTTATAATATTATAGATAATAAAATAACATAAATATAATTCTCTATTTAGCTTAACACCTATAGCCTTTTTTAGCTCCTCATTAGTGTAACCAAAGGTCTTATTATTTTCTCCTGGACTAATGTACAAGCCATAGTTGTATTCAAATATATTTATATTCATCTTCTTTAATACAAGCTGTACCATATCATACACTTCACTATTATTCTGATATTCTTGATACAATCCTGCATTGTCACCCTTCTTTTCAACGGCTCTGCCCATTACAAGCTCAGACACTATATCCAAGGCCTTCTCAAGATTTCTATTTGTCATATTACACCTCTTAAACTCTCTTGAAATATATATTAGATATTTCAAAAATATCCATCAGTTTAACTTTATCTTCATCATCAAATGACAACTCAAATGCTAAATCAGACATTCCTTTACTAGCTTCCTTTAAATCTGCTTCAAAGAAGGTATCTGTATCTACGGCCACTTCTTCTATATCATATCTCTTCTTCTGACACATATGTACCAGCATAGAGTAATAATCACCATTACTATAAATTCCATCAAATATATCTGCTATAGTTTCATTAAAGCTTCTCAAATCAAAGCCCTCACCTATCTCGCATGCGGATAACTTATCTAATAGAACCTTGATAATCGCAACATAATTATGACTTATTCTTTGTTCCTCTAACTCATCCTCATAGATATATTCAACCGCCTCTACTTCCTCTTTTATCTTTTCTCCCTTTTCTTCAGTGGCTGGTTTAGCCAATAGCAACTGATCTATTGCGCACAATGAAAATTGTTTTTTAGTGTTAAGACTTAAGATCGGAACTATAAGTTTTTCAAGGACTGTACTATCTCCCCTATCCATCATAGTTCTAAGGGCATCCTTAAAGTTAAAGCTTCTTCTAAGTTTAGAATACTTAGCTCCCTCTATAATTTCATCTGCCTTAATCTGAAGGTCTGTACAAGCAGCTAACAGCTCTGAATGCTTTGTAATAGCCTTCTTAAGCTCCGCTTCAAGATAAAATATCTCGCCCGCTGTATCATGCTTGCTATCTTTATCTCCTTCATAATTTTCTATGCGCTTAGCCGCTTCCTTTACAAGCTCCATATTCTTAACAAATAGCTTCTGCTCATCTTCAAACCAGCGCATTCCAGTATTTACAAATTCTTCGTAGGCTCTAGCTCCCTCAAAAACGTCATAGCTTAATATATTAAGCACCTCATTCTTTCTAGCCTTAAGTCGTCCTACTTCACTATTTATTCTCTTGATTACCTCTATACCACCTCTAAAGTTGCTAGCTGCAATCATTTTTCCTAACAATACCTGAGCTACACTAATAGAGCTTTCATCCTTTATTTCCTTTGTATCAAGATAAAACTCAATAGCATCGGATGTAATATAATAACATATCACATCATCCTTAATTCTACTGTCAATAAGCTTCATTCTGACAGTTTTTCTCTTCTTGTCAGCAGGGTCAAAATAAGTATAAGAAAATGGCTTACCATCATTCTTTATCTTATCAAAAATATAACCTGTAACCTCTGCTTCCTCTTCTGCGTCAAGGGCTATGGCAAAATCCCTACGATAAATACCATGCATAAATGCCTTGTATTCCTCATAGGTTACATCCTTCTCTCTAAAGTTATTTTCCTCAATAAAAAAGCGTAATACTGCCATCAAAATATAACCCATATCAAGCTCCTCATATCGTCCACCCGCAAATTGGGTAAACGCTCCCTCTGTAAGCTTGAAGTATGGGTAATACTTCTTAATGTTCAGCATACGCTCACTATGATCCTGTATAATATCTCTTGTGAGAATAAATTCTTCTGCCATTTGGTATGGTGCCCCTTTACTGTATTTGCATTAATTTACAGCTCCGTTCTACCCTCAAGGGCACGAAGCAATGTTATCTCATCTATGTATTCCAAATCGCCTCCCACTGGCACACCACTTGCGATTCTACTCACCTTGATTCCAGTAGGTTTAATAAGCTTTGATATATATACTGCTGTCGCCTCTCCCTCAACTGAAGAATTAGTTGCGACAATTACCTCTTCCACATCACCACGGAGTCTCTCTATAAGTTCCTTAAGCCTAATATCATTAGGACCGATACCAAGCATAGGTGATATAGCCCCATGAAGCACATGATACACACCGTCAAACTTGCCAGTTCTCTCATAAGCTGCCATGTCTCTTGTCTGTTCTACTACCATTATGACCTTGTGATTTCTCTTAGTACTTTCACATATTGGGCAATAATCTCTATCTGTTAGAGTCTGACAACTCTTACAATATCTAACATTGCTCTTGGCATCTACAATAGCATCTGCAAGACTCTTTGCCTGCTCCATAGGCATATTTATTACATGAAAAGCAAGTCTTCCCGCCGACTTTGCGCCTATTCCGGGAAGCTTTGCAAACTCTTCTATTAACTTAGATATGTGACTGCTATAGTAATCCATTAGAAAGGAAATCCTCCACCTAAACCGCCTAAGCCACCTGTAATCTTAGCCATCTTAGCCTGTGAAATCTCTTCCATCTTACGAAGTGCCTCATTTGTTGCAGCAACAATTAAATCCTCAAGCATCTCTACATCATCTGGATCTACAGCTTCCTTATCAAGCTTTACAGCTGTAACTTCCTTCTTTCCAGATACTGTTACCGATACAGCACCACCACCAGCTGTTGCTGTAACCTCCTGCTCCTCAAGCTCCTTTGTAGTCTCTTCCATCTGCTTCTGCATCTTCTGAGCCTGCTTCATTAAATTGTTCATATTTCCTGGCATACCCATGCCACCTGGAAATCCTCCTCTTTTAGCCATCTTAGAAATCCTCCTCTTCAATCTCTTCAATCATTATTTTTTTTCTTATTTCAACAAAGTGGTCTTCAAAATGTTGTCCCTTTTCAAGTAGCTTTACATCTAACTTAACGGACTTTCCAATGACCTCTGAAATAGCATTTTCTATATCAATTACCGTCTGCTCTCTTCTAATCGCATCATAGTTAATCGCCTCGGTAAATACGATAGACAATTTATTGTCACCTGTAGCTGTTAATCTACCTTCCTTGATACTATGCTTCACCATAGCACTAAGTCTAGCAACAACCTTGTCCCAATTGTTGACAGCGTTTTGAACTTCCTCTGTCACCGCAGGTTCTAAAACCTTCTTTTGCACCGGAACATTTTCTGGCATACCCACTGGCATGTCTACAGGTTGCATCTGCACCATAGGAATACCATTTTCCATCTTCTTTTCTAATTCTGACAATCTACCTATTAATGAGCCTAAATCCTTTTCCATAGCAGGCTTAGTCATCTTAATAAGCGCAACCTCCACAAGAACTCTCTTACCTGTTGCAAACTTTATCTGATTAGTAAGCTCTGAAAGAATCCTTATATAACGCATAAGAGTTTCAAGCTCCACCATACCTGCCTCTTCCTTTAAGGCGCTCATTCTATCCGCAGACATATCAAGCATATCTTCTGCCGTATCAGATGATTTTATAAGCATAAGATTTCGTAAGTACCATGTAAAATCAGCCACAAACTGCGACAAATCTCTACCCATAATAATTATTTCTTCTAGCTTATTAATGCATCCCAAAGTATCTCCAGCAATTATCAACCTCAATACCTGACTAAATAT
>JAFOCU010000086.1 GCA_017381055.1 Lachnospiraceae bacterium | reverse complement strand
GAGTTTACAACTTTTGGCGAAAGATGTTTTGCTAATTTTAATTTGACAGTATTAGATTGTTGTCCTGTTAACATAGGTAATGATGTATTCTTTGGACCAAACTGTACATTGGCGACACCTATTCATCCACTTCTTAATGATGAGCGAAAAATGAGATTTAAGGAAGATGGAACAGCATATGATTATGAGTATGCTAAGCCTATTGTAATAGAGGATGGATGCTGGCTTGCTACAAACGTGACAGTGTGTGGTGGCGTTACAATTGGTAAGAATTCTGTTATAGGTGCAGGAAGTGTAGTTACGAGAGATATACCGGAAGGATGTTTGGCTGTAGGCAATCCATGTAGGGTGGTAAGAAAGCTTACGGAAGAGGACTCAATACTATAAAAATATATATGGTATATATTTTTATAGTATTGTATAGGAAGAAAGGGAGCATATCATATATTAACAGATGATATGCTCTCTTATATGTTATTTATTATATTTTTCTATAAACAGATTATATGCATCTTCCACGCTATCCGCAGGTGCTGCAAAGGCCCATGGACCTTCTTGACCGAATAAAACTACGTTCTCAAAGAGGTATAAAGTTACATTTTCAAAATTGTCATAGCAAGACAAATCCCCATAGAAATTAGTATCTACGTATTCTCCATTTTCGAATACAAATTCTGACATGCCGAAGGAACAATTATCCTTGCTGGCGCCAAACACTTGGGTACAATGGTTGTAATTCTCAAATAAGATATCACCGTTTTTATCTTTTAGGGTTATAGTCAATTCATATGCGACAATTTCTTTTGATATTTTTGAAGAATAAGTTATATTGCCATCAACTGTTAGTATGAGAGGCTCTATAGGGATATCGATAATGTCATCTTTACCGAAGGTGTTGCTGTTTGCAAAGATGTATCCTTCATAGTTTTTTGATATTTTTTCAGTTCGTTCACTGCAAAGCCACCATATAAATAAAACGATAAGTATAGCACAAATAAAATATGGTATAGCTTTTATATTTTCACGACGTTCTTCCTGACGTTTAAATTCCTTAAGTCGTTCAGCAGAGGCTTCAGGATTATATAATTCCAGTTCTTCTTTATATGCATCTTTAAAATTCATAATTATCAGCCTCCTTACCTAAATATTTTTTTAGTAACTGTCTAGCACGAGATATTCTAGTACGTACAGTGTTTTCATTTAGTGATAAAATATCTGCAATATCCTTTAGTGAATATTCTTCATAGTAATATAAATGGATGATATATCGATATTTTGTGGGTAATTTCTTTACGCATTCGGTAACAAAGCCTATGGAATTGGTAGGTGAAGCTTGCATAGGAATTTCGGATATCTCATCAAGACTAGCTCGTTTCTTAAACCATGCAGATTTCCAATGATCCTTGCAGCAGTTAATTGTCGTTCTAAGTAGCCATGCTTTTAGGTGTTCATCGTTCTCGAAATTATTGTTATAACCCATCAATTTTACAAAAACGTCCTGCAATATATCTTCAGCTTGTTCTTTGGTTTTCATTTGAATGAAAGCTAAGCGATATATCATTTTACTATATGTATTATAATGTTTTATTAAATCGTCATTAGTTAAAGTATTCATTATTTTGCCTCCTCTGCATATAATACGACCAAGTTATATAAAATGTTTCACAAATTTGAAAAATTTATTTGTATAAATTGGTAAGCTCATTAGCAATTTAATGTATTAAATCTAAAACTTTACACATTAGGTCTTATAAAGTATAATGAGCTAGATAAGAAATGCTAGTTATTAGTGAAAGAAAGGAGAGCACATGAGTATAATTAAGTCAGAGAATCTAGTTCATAGATTTTCCATAACAGATGAAAATGATAACGTAATAGAAGAAAATAGTGCTCTCGACGGAGTTAACATAGAGGTCGAGGAAGGTCAGTTTATAGCGATTTTAGGACATAATGGTTCTGGTAAGTCAACATTTGCAAGACATATAAATGCACTTCTTACACCAGATGAAGGAACTTTATATGTAAATGGATGGGATACTAAGGATGAAAGCAAGCTCTGGGATATTAGGCAGAATGCAGGTATGGTATTCCAAAATCCTGACAATCAGATTATAGCTACTGTGGTGGAGGAGGATGTTGGATTTGGTCCGGAAAATTTAGGAGTGCCTACAGAAGAAATATGGGAGCGTGTGGAGAAGGCTCTCGCAGCAGTTGGTATGCTTGAGTATAGACACAGTTCTCCTACAAAACTTTCTGGTGGTCAGAAGCAACGTGTAGCTATAGCAGGTGTTGTAGCTATGAAGCCAAAGTGTATAGTTTTAGATGAACCTACAGCTATGCTTGATCCAAATGGCCGTAAGGAAGTTTTAAAGACTGTAAAAGAATTAAATAAGCAGGAAAATGTTACAGTTATTCTTATTACTCATCATATGAATGAAGTAATAGATGCTGATAAAGTATTTGTAATGGATAGTGGAAAGGTTGTTTTAGAGGGAACACCTAGAGAGATTTTTAGTAAAGTATCAGAGCTTAAGAAGTTGGGGCTCGATGTTCCACAGGTGACAGAGATTGCTTATAATCTTAAAGATAAAGGCATTGATATGGGTCAGTGCGTATTGAATGTTAAAGAGTTTAAAGAAAGATATAAGTCGGTGACCGGAAAAGATATTGCATCTATCGACGATGTTAATAAATCGAATGTAAGCGAATCAGTGAATGTACAGTCAGATGCAGAAGAAAAGAAGCTTATATTAGAAGCTAAAAATCTTACATATATTTATGAAGAAGGAACTGCCAATGAAAAGGGTGCTCTTGAAGATGTAAGCCTCAATATTCATGAAGGAGAATTCCTTGCGATTATAGGCCACACAGGTTCAGGAAAATCAACTCTTATCCAGCATCTTAATGGTCTTATGAAGGCAGATTCTGGAGCAATTTATTTTAATGGTGAAGATATATATGCTAAGGAATTTTCTATGCCATTTTTAAGAAAACATGTGGGACTTGTATTCCAGTATCCAGAGCATCAGTTATTTGAGACAACTGTTTTACAAGATGTATGTTTTGGTCCTAAGAATCTTGGTCTTGGCAAGGATGATATGTTAGAGGCTGCGAAGAAGGCGCTTAAGCAGGTTGGCTTAGGTGAGGATTATTATGAGAAGTCGCCATTTGAATTATCTGGCGGAGAAAAGAGAAGAGTAGCTATCGCAGGTGTGTTAGCTATGAATCCTGAGGTGCTTATATTAGATGAGCCTACAGCTGGACTTGATCCTAAGGGTAGAGATAAGATATTAAATCAGTTAAAGAAGTTACAGACTGAGAGAAATATTGCAATAGTGCTTGTGTCACACAGTATGGAGGATGTGGCTAAGTACGCAGAGAGATTAGTAGTAATGAGTGGCGGTAAGAAGATTTATGACGGAGCATGTAGGGAAGTGTTTAGTCATTATAAGGAGCTAGAGGAAATCGGACTTGCGGCACCTCAGGTTACATATCTTATGTCAGAGTCAGGCAAGACAGTAATGACAGTTGCCGAGGCGGTTGAGTTGTTAGCCTAGAGTGGGGCTATAGGTGAATATATAATCGTAGTTTGACTGCGGTTTTGAAAGGGAAATGGATGATTAGAGATATTACAATTGGACAATATTATCAAGTGGATTCTGTAATTCATAGACTAGATCCAAGAGTGAAACTTTTAGGTACACTTATATATGTTATAAGTCTATTTATTGTGAATTCGCCTATTGGCTATGGGCTGGCGCTACTTTTTTTAGTTAGCTGTATAGCTTTGTCAAATGTGCCTGCAAAGTATATGCTTAAGGGACTTAAATCAATTGTGTTTATATTAGTGTTTAGTGCTATGTTTATAGTTTTATTTACAAGCGGTGAACATATTATATTTAGATTTGGAATAATTAAGATATCTAGGGAAGGTATTGTCAATGCTATCGAGATGGTTGTTAGATTGATACTTTTGCTTGTTGGTTCATCGGTGATGACATTGACTACTACACCAACAGATTTAGCAGATGGACTTGAGAAGGCATTTGGATTTTTGAAGGTAATAAAGGTCCCTGTGCACGAAATGTCTATGATGATATCAATTGCATTTAGATTTATACCTATTTTATTGGAAGAGACTGATAAGATAATGAAGGCTCAGATTGCTAGAGGTGCAGATTTTGAAAGTGGTGGACTTATAAAGAAAGCAAAAAGCTTGATACCACTTCTTGTGCCACTTCTTATTTCAGCAATAAAGAGAGCCCTTGATTTAGCTACTGCTATGGAGGCTAGATGCTATAATGGTGGTGATGGTAGAACAAAGATGAAGCCACTTAAGTATAAGAAGATTGATTTTGTTGCATATGGAATGCAAGTTTTTTATTTGGCAATTATTATAGTGGCAAATATCGTTGTAAATATTTTCTTTAGATAATTATTTAGTTGAAAAAGTATTAAATATTAATAAAGGATGGTAGAGTTTGCTTTTAGATATAATGAGGACTTATTATGGGAAAAAGAGTTTTACTTAGAATTGCATATGACGGAACTGCATATTGTGGATGGCAGATACAGATTAATGGAATTACCGTGGAAGAAATTATTAATCGAGAATTATCAAATCTTTTAGGTGAGGAGATAGCAGTAATCGGTGCAAGTCGTACGGATTCAGGTGTTCATGCTCTTGCGAATGTGGCGGTGTTTGACACAGAATCTAGAATTCCTGCAGAAAAAATGTGTTTTGCGCTTAATCAAAGACTTCCAGAGGATATTCGTATTCAGGAGTCATTTGAGGTGCCAGCAGATTTTCATCCGAGATACACTAATAGCAAGAAGACATATGAGTATAAGATATTAAATAGAAGATTACCAATTCCAACAGAGAGATTATATTCGCATTTTGTATATATGCCTTTGGAGGTAGAGAAGATGAAGGCGGCAGCAGAATATATTGTAGGAGAACATGATTTTAAGAGCTTTTGCTCAAATCGTACCCAGGTGGAAAATACAGTTAGAACAGTGTATCAGCTAGATGTAAATGAAGAAAATGGCATGATTCATATTGTTATATGTGGAAATGGTTTCTTATATAATATGGTTCGAATTATAGTGGGCACGCTTATAAAGGTTGGATTAGGCGTGTATCCGCCAGAGCATGTTAAGGAAATTATTGAAGCAAAAAATCGTGACGCAGCAGGACCAAAGTCACCGGCAGCAGGATTAACATTAGTAAAGATACAGTACGAGGAATTAGGGGAGTATTAATATTATGATTCCAGTGTCAAAAGGTC
>JAFOCU010000085.1 GCA_017381055.1 Lachnospiraceae bacterium | reverse complement strand
TTGGCTAATAGCTTTGGAGAAACTAAATTTAACCCAAAGGGAGAATGTGCTTTGCGTGTTGAGTTTTATATATCCGCAAATGTCCATAGAAGATCTTGCTAGTAGCATGTGTATTACCAAAGATGCCCTAATGGTTCGCAAGACTCGCATGACAAAAAAGATAGGTATCACATCTGCACAATTAAATAGTTTCTTACAAAAATTGCTTATTGCTGAATAACGTTGCTTTTTACGCAACTTATCAATCGTAAATCATAATGTGCTGATAATCATATAAATACCCCCCTAAAAACTTATCAATTCTATTGTTTTCTTGCGTACTTCGTAGTATTGTTGTAATTTTGCAAAAAAATAAATCAACAGTATTATGAAGAAAGTATTTATTCTCGCATTGTTCGTACTAGGTATGTGCAATGTTTCTGCATTTGGAATGGTTCAAGAAGTTATCTTAACCGAGTTGTATTCTATTATGCCATTGGATGATCCTGGTAATACGTCAGTTGGTACTAGACCAGATCCAACTCAAATTCGTGCTTCCATTGATGGTAATCAATTATCCGTAGGAGCGGATACGGATGCGCCTGCATATGTAGAGGTTATTGATGAAGAAACAGGTGAAGTGGTAGTAGAAGAAGAGTTTGAGGGCGAGACAGAAGTTACTATTGACCAAACTGGCTCGTATATCGTTCAAATCTACTCGGGCAATACTGTTATGACTGGAGAATTTGAGGTAGAATAAAGTAAATAAGAGTTTCAATATTATGAAGAAAATCGTATTTTTGTTCTTGTGCTCATTCATCGCATTAGGGTGGATGGGGTGCGAAAACAAGTATTCAGGTCCTAATTGGAATATGCAACTAGAAATAGATTCTACTCTAACCGCTTGTGGAATGGATAGTTTTCTCATTAAGTCACCTTGGTTTCAAGAGGAACTTAATTCTATCATAGACACGGTTACTACCAATTTTCATACAATAGGTCCCTGTGTTTTGATCTGTGACCATTTTAAAGATAGTACAAATAATGACTATTTCACTTTCAGAGGATCTGCCAATTCTAACCCTGCGGCGTTGTATGATTGTGAAGGAAATTTTGTTAAGCTGTTTGATTCTATGTACGCCATCTTAGATGCGGGTTATCGAGGAATAAAGGGACATGTAGTATATCTTGATATTAGTGTGAAAAGATGGTAAAACAAGTTAAAAAATTTGGATATGAAAAAGTATTTATTAGCATTTGGGTTGATAGTTACCAATTTAGTTGTTTTGCGGGCTGATCCTGCTTGTCAAGATTCTATATGCATTGTGCAACCCAATGGCGATACTCTATGGACATATTTACATGGTGATGAATTTTATCATTGGCGTTCTACTATTGATGGACATGTAATTGTGCGTGATTCGAATAATTACTTTCGCTATGCGGCAATAGCGGAAGATTCTGTTTTGCGACCATCTACGATAATTGCACACAATGCGGAAGAACGTAATCTATTGGAACAGGAGTACCTTAATATACATGCTGAGGCAATACAACAATATATAGATTCCGAAATAGATAGAACATATAGTATCGTATTAAGTGATACTCTTCTTTCCCCTTCTATTCAACGTGTGGCGAGTGAGCTTAGTGATAGACAAGCCGTAATCGGCACAAGAAAGATATTAACTATTTTGATAGATTTTAAGGATTATTCATTTACGAAAACAAGAGAAGAGTTTGATAGTCTGATGAATCAAAGAAGTGGTGCAGTAGGACCTAACTATGGTAGTGTCCGCCAATATTATCAAGAAAATTCTTATGGTCAATTGGAAATACAGACTACTGTTGTTGGTCCATTTAGAGCAAATAATAAACGTAGTGACTATGAATATAGAGGTGGTGATAGTTCTAGGAATCGGTCTAAGGATGTTCAAAACCTCGTTCGTGAAGCAATAAACCATGCGAAGGATATAGTAGATTTCTCAATATTGGATGGAGATAATGATGGATTCGTAGATTGTGTTCACGTTGTTTTTGCGGGAGAAGGATTGTCTAGCGGAAGTACTAATTCGTATATTTGGCCACACCGGTCTAAGCTATCTTCCCCGATTAAACAAAATGGAATAAAAGCAGAAACCTATATAATAACTCCCGAATTGCAGTTAAAAGGTAAAATAGCTGCTATGGGAACTATTTGTCATGAGATAGGTCATGTTTTTGGGGCACCAGACTTCTATGACAAGAAAGAAAAATTTCATGCCATGGGGAAATACGATATAATGGATAGTGGCAATAAAAATGGCAATGGTGGTGATCAGTCTATTAAGGAGTGTGGATATTGCCCTGCACACCACAATCCCTATACCAAAAGTTACATATTTAAATGGGTAACACCTCAAGTTATTGATTCTACTAATCGAACTTATGTACTAAAATCATCCACACAAAATAAAAACCAAATATATCGTGTAGACACGAAAACTCAAGGTGAATTTTTCTTGTTAGAGAATCGTATAGAACAAGGGTTTGATAGCAAAATTCCCAATGGAGGTCTATTGATATATCACGCACATTCCGATTTAGAATCGTGTATAGAACAAGGAGATAGCATTAATAGTCGGCATCCATTAAAGTTGTATTTGATTAATGCAGCAGCAGATGTGAACCCTAGAGAAGGTTCATATGGCAACGGATCCGACGAGAGAGCATTTCCTATGACTTCGTGGTCTAATAAAACAATGTTTACCAGTACAAGCAATCCAAACGCACTGGCATGGAATTATGAAGAAACAGGAGTTGATATCTGTTTTATCAACAAATTAGATAATGGTAATATCTCATTTACTGTTAATCCCAAAATAGAAGGACCATCACAGTTATGTGGCATGCAATACTATGATATCTATGGGCATATTCCTAGTACAGACACGATCTTATGGGGATATGTAGCAGATTTTGATTGTTCACAATACTTTCCTGGATTACGTTTCCCAGGAGGTAAGCAAGGAAACCCTATCACCATCGAAAGGGGATATCAGTTGGGAATGTTGATTGATTGGGATACTATGCCACAATACCCATCAATACCAATGCGTTCTGTTTCAACAGCAACCAATAGTATGTATGGGCAATTACCTTATGTAGGCGAAGTACTATTATATGCAACTATCACGAGTGAAAATGGTTCGCATATTATTGAAAAGAAGGTAGTGTTGCCTGCATACATTCAGCCTGAAATCAATCTTTCATACACAAGGCTAATATATGTGAATCAAGAAACAACACTCACAGAGAGCAAATGTGATAATATAGATGAACAATACATCAAATGGTATGTGCGTTATCCCAATACTGAAACAGATATTGTTTATTCAGGAAGAAGTATTACAATAACTCCCACTGAAACAGGACCATTGACAATACGTGTTGTCAATGACTGTAGTTGTGCACAACGTAGTGAAAATACATATAATTTAACTGTTATAGGGCAATTACCATCTATTATGTCATACCCTAATCCAGTTATGGCGCCCACATTGCCCATTAAAATAAATTTTGAAGGAAATACCACAACATCTTCGCGCAGTACAATTATTTCACATACGATAGAACTATGGAGTGAACAATTAGGTCTCGTGCGTTCTGCTAGGGTAGATGGTTCACATGTCTATTTAGACGTTAGTGGATTACCCAATGGATGGTATCAAATCTTATTAATGGAAGGTAATAATATTGTAGAGTCAAATTTGGTTCATATTAACATATAATTTAAACCACATAGACTATTATGCTATTTTGATAAATCTAGTGTCTAAATAAATTTACGTATGAAAAACACCCTATATCAAGCTATCTTTTTCTTTGTATTGATAAGCTTTATTCCCCTTTATGCAGAGGATAACAAATTGCGTACCGATCCTCGTTTGCAAATCATACAACCATCACAGGAAGCTCAATCTTTAGGGAAGTTTTCAGAGATACCTGTTGATTTGTACACAGGAAGAACCAATATTAACATCCCGTTACTTACTATTTCTCATAATGGCATAGAAGTTCCCATCTCTTTGAGTTACCACGGAGGAGGTATAAAAGTAGATGATGAATGTGGATTGGTTGGCTTAGGGTGGACGTTAAATGCAGGTGGTGTGGTAAATCGTATTGTACGTGGTATGCCTGACAATTTAAGGGGACCATTTATGTCAGCTCGTGGCTACAATAATTTAGATATAGAAGAAAGAAATTTTATTGACTCATTAATGCTAAGAACTCGTCCTGATTCTCCTCTCGTATTACTTGAGGAAAAAAGTGAACGCCATATATTAAAACAAATGGAAACATATGGTCAATTGTATGATGAAAATACAATAGATGTTGCACAAGATAATTATATATTCCATGTACAAAACATGTCTGGAGCGTTTGTTACAGACGCATATTGTAAACCACAGTATTTGCAATCATCAGGTGGATGTACAATCTCTTATGCGTCAGGTAATCAGTATGTGTTAACGGATATTAATGGACATAAATACACCTTTGGTCATCATGAGGAAAGCAATTTTGCATATCAACTCGAAAATGTTTTCAACAAAATACCAGACGACATAAATTCTGAACATATACACAAGTATGTATCAGCATGGTGGCTGAGTTCAATTGTATCTTCTGCTAATGATAGCATAACGTTTGAGTATATTACAAAGAAACAACTACCGCCACGTCAGAGTATCTATGGATATACTCAATATCAAATAATCAGTGAGGTTCTTCCAGATGGTGCGATAGTTTATGCAAATGTTCCGGATGAGTATAGTAATTATCAAGATCCTTATAGGAGAGTGGGATTAGATACCATTTATCACCAATTAGTATCATGTATCAAAACACCGCATTGTATATTACAATTTCATTATAATGACTCTCTGTACTATCCACGATTAGATAGTCTCTCTCTTCATGCAGTACGAAAACCACATGCTGAAGATTTGATAGAATCTTTTAAATTGGTTTATACTGACCATACCAATAGGGCAAAATTATCTAAAATGATACACTGGGGACGTAACGATCAGAGTCAAATATATAATTTTGCATATCATACAATAAATGTCGAAATAGGTCATGAAAATAAAGATCATTGGGGGTTCTTTTCAAAAGATTCAAAAGGTCGATTCGCACGTAAATCTTATTTTGGAATAACTCCTCAAGAACTAAGGAGGTCAGTTTATACAGAACGTTATGCAGATAATGAAAATGCATCGAATAATATGTTAAAATCCATTACCTATCCGTCTGGTCTATCTGTAAAGTTCATCTGGGAACCTCATCAGTTTTCACAATTAAGTGCGGTTGGAGCGGAAGCATATGACAAATTTAAAGAATATGATTATTCTATACCCACATCTAATGATTGTAATGTAGGTGGTGTACGAATCAAGTGTGTAGAATACGCAGATAATGAGCAACCATTATTGATGAAAGAATATGCGTATACAGATACGAATGGTATTTCAACAGGTGTTTTATCATATCCTCCACGTTACGCATCACTATATCCTATGATTGCATATTGTACACCTAATAATTATATTCCTATATCGTTTGATACTAAATTATTAGTTCTACGATCAAATGGGTTGCCCTATGTTTTAAATGGAGGTGGACATATAGAATACGGGAAAGTAACAGAATATACAAGGTCTAATGTTTCCAATTCTGACAAAATAAATAGGATAGATTATTACTATACTACTTCTGTGGCAGAGGATAAATCCGATATTGATGAAACCCAATATGACACACTTATGTCTGCTGATATATTACAATTAACCTCTCTTCGACATCGTAGAGGAGATTTAATTAAAAAAATTGAATATACGGATGATTGTAAAGAAACAACCTATAATTATCGAATCATCGAACAAAATAATGTACAAAAGCTTTCTGGATGTTTATTTCCGATTGCAGATTATCAAGGCAGTAATGAAAATTTAACTTACAATGGAGAGTCCCTTAATCCTTACAAAAATTTTGGTATTGTCAAGTATCGTGTAATTCCATATAACAAACGATTGACAGAAAAAATAACCATATGCAACAAAGTCACGACTATTGATACATATACATACAATTCTGATACGTATCAAAATTCTCCGAATGCCAATTTGCCTAAAACGCATGCTTATCTCGACTCTGACAATGAATGGTGTACTGAACATTTTGAATATTGGGGATCAACTAACAAAATTACAAAATATGTTGTCACTAAAAATGAACATGTGATAGATGCCTATAAGTTAAAATATGATAGTAAGGGGCGTGTTATCGTAAAAGAAGTCGCACAATTAGATCCTACATCCCCTGTCACGAAAGAGAATATTACTTGGGATACTATAGAAACATACAAGTATTATCCTACAAGAAATAACTTAAAAGAAGTTTACAACTATCATACCAATATGACGACTACATATCTATGGTCATATGGAGGTCAATATCCAATAGCAGAAATAGTCAATGCTACGTTCAACAGTGTTAAATCTGCTTTGGGTACACATATTGATAGTATTCCAAGCAATAATGAGCAAGAAAACATATCATTGATGAATAGTTTACGTACCTTATTACCATCAGCTACAATCAACTCAATGACCTATGCGCCTTTAATCGGTATTACTTCATATACTGATCCCAAAGGATATACGCAATATTATGAGTATGACGATTTTGGACGGATACGCGAGATATACGAAAAAGTAGGAGATAAAAAGAGTATTATAAAATCATTTGAGTATCAAGTACAAAATCAAAAATAATATACTATGAAACGAATACTATTTTTGCTGATATGTTTTATCGAAGTTCTTTGGATCTCTGCCAACAGTGCAAATTATATTACAGAGATTACTCCTCGAGTGGCACAAAATAATATTGATACCACAATTCAAGTGGCAAATGATTCAACCCAACCAATCATCAAGCGAACTTTCTACGATGCAATGTATCGTCCTACATTAACCTATTTATACAACTACACGCCTAATCATCAAAATTTGGTTACTCTCAACGAATATGATGACTACGCACGCCTGAGTAAAGAATGGTTGCCCACTACTGCAAGCGGCAACAGTTTGACTATTAACTCTTTTAAAAACAATGCAACGCAATTTTATAGCGGTGAATCACGCCCTTTTGTAGAACATGTTTATAGCACAACAACATGGGATAATGGTACTACCAAAAACGAATTAGTAGGAACCCAAAAGGCTGGAGCTGACATGGGAGCACATAAGGTGGGATTTTCCTCACGGGGGAATGACTCTACAGAAGTACGGCTCTTCAAAGTTACATCTGAAGGATTATTAGAAGCGAATGGTTTCTATGATGCGACTGCGCTATTGGTTACACAAACTACAGACGAAGATAATAAGAAGACCGCAGTTTATACCAATTTGCGTGACCAAATGGTCATGGAGAAAGTGGATAATGCTACCACATATTATGTCTATAACGACTTGAATCAATTATGTTACGTTCTTCCCCCATTAGCAGTTAGCCAATTAGGAGAAGGAGAGTATAACGAAGATAATGACGTTCTGAAAAAGTATGCTTATGTTTACAAATATGACAAACGTGGCAATCAAATCTACAAACGTCTGCCAGGATGTGAACCCATTCGAATGGTTTATGATAAAAGCAATGCCTTGGTATTAAGTCAAACTGGTAATCAACGTGCACGTGGAACCTATTGGACTGTTTATAAGTATGATTCTTTGCGTCGTTTGATATACACCGCTGAAGTAAAGGTCGGAAGTAATGATCATGAGGGACAGATAAAAGATTTTAGCCAATGGATTGTGACAGAGCGATTTTCAACAGATGCGCAATTGCACCCCATGAGCAATACTGGATATTCAAGGAGCTACTATGATAGCCACCCAATGAAATTATTAACGGTTAATTATTATGACGATTATCAGTTCTTAAGTTTTATAGCAGACACGATGCAATCACGAATGGCATTTGAAGCATTTAGT
>JAFOCU010000084.1 GCA_017381055.1 Lachnospiraceae bacterium | reverse complement strand
TTTCCCTTACAGTACTCTGTAGAGATACCCTTCTTCTTTTTATCCTTTAAATCAGCCGCCAAGTCAATCATATACATGATTTCTTCCGGTGTAAAATCCTTAAGTGTTAAAAAACTACGTCCAACTAAACTTACCATAATCTATTCCTTCTTTCTCGTAGATAGCTTACTTCTCTACCACGCTAAATTACTTCACTATTCTAACATATGTTTTTCAAATTGTGAAGTAAGAATGTTATTGACCAAGTTTATTGGACGTACAATTTCTTACTATATATAGTTGTCTAAATATATTTTTCCATAATCTGATTATACAAATCACGAATCTCATTTTCTAAAAGCGGCAATGGATTATTCTTTAATCGTGTAGGATTTACTGACTCAACAAGAATATTTATATCTTTGCTGTCCATTACTACTTTATTTTCCTCAAATAATTCATCATTCATTTTATATAGAAGATTTATCGCTTCATTTACATTTTTACAGCCTAAGGCTTCAGCGATTTTCAAAAACTCCTCCAGAAGCACATTCTTTTCCGCCATATATTTCCAAATATATGGTAAGCACATAAACACTGCTCTTCCATGTGGAATTCCATACAACGATGTTAACTTATAACTCATAGCATGAGCCGCAGTAGTCTGAGTAATATTTATAGCCTGTCCTGCATAATTTGCTGCAATTAACATATTTGCATTTCCATCTGTACTATTTTCTAAATATCCCTTCATATTTGCCATTATCATCTGTAATGCCTTTTTAGAATATACACGACTCTCTTCGGTAGCATTCACCGACCACCATGACTCTATACTCTGACATAGTGCATCCATCATAGTACATTTCTTCTGATACAACGGCAATGTAATTAAGTTTCTATAATCTAAAATAGCATATTCAGGAACAAGTGAATCATGTGTTACAGATTGTTTTTTTCCTTCATAATATATCACTGCATACTTAGTAGACTCACTTCCAGTTCCTGATGTTGTCGGAATAGCAATCAATGGAACTTCATTTTCCTTACATTCCTGTTCAAGATAATTTGATGAATCACTCATTCCAGAATAAAGCTTTATACATTTAGCTACATCTATGGCACTTCCACCACCTATAGCAACTATAGCATCACATTTGCTGTCTTTAAATACCTTTACACCCTCAACTACATCTTCATAAAACGGATTAGACGTAAATTGATTAAAAAATACATACTCAACCTTAATTTTAAGATATTCTTCTTTCGTTTGAAGATAATCAAACGCCGAATCACACACCAGCAATACCTTCGAAATGCATTTCGAATCAAATATATTATTTAATCTTTCTACAACTTCTGTTGTTAATATTATCTGTTGTCCCATAACAGTTCTCCTCTCTATTTAGCAATTTTCTTCTTAATAGCAACAAATAATCTTTCAATAGAATACGCTATAACAAACACAAGGAAAATTGCAACTCCCGCTGTTCCATAATCATAATTCTGTAAATTACGCGAGATAATAAAACCTACACCACCAGCTCCTACCATTCCTAAGATTGCACATTCAGAAAAATTTGTTTCCAATCTCATTCCTGTCCACGCTACTATCTGGGCAAATGATGCCGGTAATACTGCATTAATAAAAACACTTAGCTTATTTGTTCCAGTTGCCTCTAAAGCTTCTAAAGTCTCCGTTGGAATATCTTCAAAGCTTTGGGCAAACGATTTTGTAAAAAATGCCGTAGTATGTACACATAAACCTGCAACTCCTGCTTCATGACCCATCCCCAAACACACTAACATCAATAATACCCAAATAGGAGTTGGTACCGCTCTTAAAAATGTAAACACCGACTGAACAAACACTGCAACACCTTTAGCTCTAATAATATTACGAGAGCCCAACATACCAAACACTATACCTAACAACAAACTATATATCAAGGACAATGTAGCAATAGATATTGTCTCTAACAACGCTTCGATAATTAAATCCATCTTACTAAATTCAAAATGACCCAAATCCCAAAATACATTTCCTACTTCTGGAAGACGTGATGCTAATTTCATCCAATCGATTTTCAAATAATATAAGCTCACAATTGTAAGTATAGCTATAATCACAATAACTTTTCCAACAAAGTTATTTTTACTCTTACTTTTTGTCTGTATCTTATTTACAAAATAAGTTACGTGTACACCATTCATCAATACACTTTTCTTACTCATTATTTGTTAATCTCCTTTCTTAATCTTCCAGTTATACGATCCACAATGATTACCATTGCTGCAATCATAAGGATAATACTAAATGCTATATCGTATTTAAAACCTTTTATATATGAGAATAATGTAAGTCCTACACCACCTCCACCAACCATGCCTACTATAGTAGAAGCTCTAATGTTTACCTCTATGCAATATAAGAACCACGATAAGAAACCATTTATACATGATGGCAAAATTGCATGAGCAACTCTCTCTGGGAATGTAGCACCGACTGCTGCAAGGCTTTCGACACAATCCTGAGATACATCTTCCATCGTCTCTACAAAAGCTCTTACCATAAATGCAAAGCTTGATATTAGTAAAGCTATAAATCCTACGCCGGTTCCAATTCCTAGAGATGAGAATAAAATAAATGCCCAAACTAACGCAGGAATATTTCTTAAAAATGTTGCAAATCCTCTAACTACCCTAGCCATTCTTGGGAAAGGCGATACCTTTTCACTTCCAAACAAAGCAACTATAAATGCCAATATTGCAGCTATTGTCGTTGCAGACATAGCTAATGCTAATGTTACCAAAATACTTGAAAACACACCTGGGAGACGACTTTCTTTAGGCAATGCTGGCGGAAAGAAATCTTCAGATATAAATTCCACAAACGCATCTCCATTTTTTATTAATACAATAGGATTAAATCCTGTATAAATTGACGCAAGAACAAACAATACCACTATAGCCAATATAAATATTGTATACATCTTTTTTTGTCCTTGGGCCATTATCTGCATTTTTTTATTCTTTGACATTTGCTCCTACTCCTATCATCAAATTCTCTCGAGATGTATTATATATTTTTTCAATAGCCTCATCTGTAAGTTCTTCAGGTATTCCATCAAATACAATCTCACCCTTTGACAATCCTATTATTCTTGTAGAATATTTCAAAGCAACATCTAACTGATGCAAATTAACAATACATGCAATATTTCTCTTTTGAGACATTCCTTTTAATAAATCCATAATTGTCTTAGCACTAGAAGGATCCAAAGAAGCTATTGGTTCATCACATAAAAGCACCTTTGGATTTTGCATAATTGCTCTAGCAATACCCACTCTTTGCTTCTGACCACCTGATAAATCAGATGCTTTATTATAAGCATACTGGCTAATTCCCAACTCTTCCAAAAGTCCTAACGCTTTTTTCTTTTCACTTTCCGAATAAATTCCAAATATTCCCTTTAAGCCTTTTATATAACCGAGACATCCGTGCAATACATTTTGAAATACAGAAAGTGAATATACTAAATTGTAATTCTGAAATATCATTCCAATATTTCGACGAAGACGACGAAGATTTTTGCCTTTTTGCTTATTTACGCATACTCCTTCTAATGTAATCTCACCATCTGTAATTGTTATCAGCTTATTTATAGAACGAAGGATTGTAGATTTTCCCGAACCCGAAGGTCCTATTATCGATATAAACTCTCCTTCGTTAACTTCAAAATTTACATTTTTAAGTGCATGAATTCCGTTAGAATAGTATTTTGTTACATTATTAAATTTCAATATTGAACTCATCCGTACATACCTCTTTACTCATCATTTAAAACTTTGTTAAGCTTAATAACTGTCTCGTAATCATCAATACTACACTCTACAAATCTAGCATTTTCCTTTTTAATTACGTCACTAAAATAATCCTGATTATCGTACTCCACCATAAACTTAGTTAATTTTTCCTTTACATCATCACTCATATCTTCTGATACAACCATAGCTTCGGCTGGTATTGTTCCTGACTCATGTATGATCTTTATATCACTCTCTTTTACATTTCCATTAGCAATTTCTGAAGCTAGAATCTGATCAGAAACTGGCACAACGTCTACATCACCTCTAACTACTGCCTGTATTCCTGCCTGATGCGAACCAGAAAAGCAAACTGCTTCAAAGAACTCCCCATTTGTATGTAACTTATCCATATCTAACTTAATATCACTAAATGCTTCCATAATCTCTGAAGAAGGTACCAAATTGCCTGATGTTGAATTTGGGTCTACAAAAGCAATTGAAGTTCCCTTAATATCTTCAATAGAATTGATTTCATCGTTTGAAGATGATACCACAAGTAAAGAACGATAAACTGCTTTTTCTTTATCCCCATCCTCTGCTTTCATAACAATAGGTTCAATATCTGCTCTTTCATAGCCTAAAGCAATTGCATTCGCACCCATATATGCCATATCCGCTTGTCCAGTTCTTAAAGCTTCTATAATCGCATTGTAATCACTTGCTTGAATTTCCTCTACCTCACATCCAAGATACTTCTCTAATTCCTTGGCTAAACCATTTCTTGCATCCGTACTCTGATCTGTTGACTCATTTGGAGCATATGCAATAGTAAATACTCCATCTTTTCCTCCTACAGCATTTTTCTTCTCTTTTCCGCAACCTACAAATGTTGCTGCTACTATTGCTGTTATTGTTAATAATGATACAATCTTTTTTCCTAATCTCATATTCTGTTCCTCACTTTTCTACATCATTTCATTTATTTTTTCTATTGCTTGTGGTAATTCTGTTATATTATCTATAACCATATCCGCCCCTGCATCCATATACTTCTTAGTAGTTACTTCCTTTAATTTTGCCAACTCTTCCTCTGACATCTTTTCGTACTCATCCTTTGATACTCCCAAAAGATTAGACCCTACCAAAAGACCTATACTCCATGCACCGGCATTTTTACCCTCGTGGATATCTGTTATAGTATCTCCTACCTTTACGACAGTCTTAGGAGGATATACATTCAACACTCTCATGCATTCATTTAACATAAACGGTGTTGGTCTTCCTAATCCTGTGATATCAGGTGTAACAATACAATCTGGCTCATAGCCATTTTCCTTAGCTGCCGGAATAACCTTAGTCATCATACGTTTGTTATAACCTGTTGTTGAACCAATCTTAATTCCGTTTTTCTTTAATTCATTTACAGTTTCTACCACTCCATCAATTGGTTTACTATAATCAGCTACTACGTCAAATAGCTTATCTTCAAACTTCTCATATATTTCTTCCACATCAGCTTCTGTCCACATTCTTCCATAGTGTTCTTTCCACTGAACTGCTGCATTATCTAAAGATAATAATGCTTTAATATGAGCTTTCTTCTCCATACCCATAGGGCCGTTAATCTCGTCTCTAGATAACTCAATGCCCATTTCATCAAATACCATCTTAAACACATCCATCGGCGCAGATGAACCATAATCTACAGTAGTTCCTGCCCAATCAAAAACAACCATTTTAATATGATTATTACTCATAATTTCCTATCCTTTCATGTAACGCCTATTACATTTATTTTTTCTTTCTTCTGTCGACATAAAAAATTATATCTAGACAATGTAAAATCTAAAAAACATATTAGGAAATTTTTGTCTACATTTTTTGTAAAACAAAAGTAAAATCCTTTATTTTTCGCACAAAAAAACAACTACCGCATCCGAAGATACGGTAGTTGTTTTTTAGATATTTAACCTGTCTACTTGACAGGGGACATATCATAAAAGCTCGGGCTTGATAACTTTACTTCATCTGTAACTATCTACGGTAGAATACTTCTGAACCGAGAATAATGTACTCTGAATACTCTGAAAAATTTGCTGCTGGTAAGTAATTGAAACTATAAAAACCTACCATATTATTGTTTCCTGCTAACGCGTCCTTAACAGCCTGCACTGAAGTCGACTTAGGACCGTTCTTAATATATCTGTCCATTGCTCCATTTCGAGCAACTGAGAACTGATTCTTTGCATATATTACACTTCTCACTGAATTTCCATAGCTTCCGCTTCTTAAACGATTTAAGATAACATTCGCTACTGCTAACTGACATTCATAGCTGCTATTTCCAACCTCAGCTGATACACAACAAGCTAAAAGATAAGCATCTTCTTCTGAAAGTGAGTAAGCAGATGTCTGTACTGTCTGAGCAAAGCCACTATTCTTAATAGCATTCTCAAGTGCTTCCTCTTCTTCTCTTCTCTTTCTTTCTTCCTCAGCCTTAATAGCTGCCTGACGCTCTTCTTCTGCTCTGATTGCTTCCTGTTCTTCAAAAAGTGTCATACCAGTTCCAATTATATGTGTTGTCTTTATATAATCAGTTGATACATATGCTGTAGCATACTCAAAAATAACCTTTGTCCACTCTTCTCCAACTTCAACAACCTCAAGCTTATCACCACTTACAACCATGCCTAATGTTGCACTACTTGTTGTTGGCTTCATTCTTACTCTTAACTTATCTGTGTCAACTACGGCAAATAACTGTGCCACCTCGTCAACGTGAGCCTCTATATCGCTTCCAAACCATGCGAATTCATTCATAATGTAACCCTCTACATTACCTGAACGAATAAGTGACCAAGTATCTCCTTGCCAGATCACTTCTCCTCCTTGACCTGCAAAAATCTTACCAACCACTTCTGACTCTGAATTAGCTTCTGCCCTTACATTAAGATACTCTGAAACATTTACTAAAAACATATCTTCATATACAGACTTGTTAATAACTCTTACTGGTACATTAACGAAATCCTCTACGTTACATACGTCCTTATATAACTCTCCTGTCTCAGATACAGTTGCATCCGCATCACTAGCTGTTCCTTCGCTGTCGTTTTCTCCAGCTTCTGAATCATTAGACTCTACTGCTACCCCAACAAACAGTTCATCCTTTTCTAATAAAGATACGTTTACTTCTGCTTCTTTGTCATATGAAATTTGTAACTTGTTCTGTTCCCCTTCGTCTTTTCCTGTCACATCACTGCTCATAGTGCTTGCAACTACGATAATAGCTAAGCTCAAAACCATGTTTGTTATAATAGCAATTATCTTGTCTTGCATTGCTTTCATATTGCCTCCTTCGATGTTTTCAGTTTCCTTCCACACTTATTATGTGTAGTTATTACGAAATAATTACATTAAAGTTATCAGGTACGACTATAACAGATTATTTGGATTTTGTCAACTTTTGGTACTATAGTACCATTTTATCAACGCTGATATTATTAGGCTTTTTGTCGTTTTGCCTCATACATAAGAATCGCTGCAGCCACCGATGCATTCAATGATTCTACCATTCCATCCATAGGAATTTTTACGTATTTATCCGCCATTTTAGCTATCTCGTCACTTAAACCGTTGCCCTCATTTCCAATTAAAAATGCTACACTACCTTCATACAAATTCTTTGCATAATACTCATCGCCTTTTAAATGAGCAGCGAAAACAGTTACCTTATTCTTCTTTAACTCTTCAATAGTTTCAGCTAAATTTTCCGTCACCATAAATGGCACTCTATATACAGAACCCATTGTAGAACGAATCACCTTAGAATTATATATATCCACTGTTTCTTTATTCATTATAATTCCAGCTACTCCAGCACCCTCAGCAGTTCTAACTATTGTTCCAAGATTTCCTGGATCCTGTATGCTTTCAAGTACCATAAACACCTTACCCTGGTTAGTCTCATCTTTATCTAACATATCTGATAAAGTGTATTCCTTTTGCTTAACAATCGCCAAAATACCCTGTGGTGTTACGGTATCCGACATATTTTTGAATACAGAATCTGCTACTATATAATAATCTCTTAGTGATAAGTTTGCTTTAGCTTCCTTAGATAATTTCCCAGCCTTAATTGTCTCATCATAATACTTTTCTGAAACATATGTAGCCACAAGCTCATTCGCTGGAATCTCCTCATACATTCTTATACCTTCTACCACAAACATTTTCTGTTTTCTTCTTGCAGAAGCCTTGCTCTGAAGCTGTGTTACTAGTTTTATTTTCTCATTCGCTGGTGATGATATTCTCATGATTTCCTCCTAAGTTAAATCGTTTTTCTACTATATTAAAATACTTTATCAAGGGTTTCATTCTTACCTATTATAATGAGGCGCTCGCCCTCCCTAAATAATTCCTCAGGATTAATATTAGCATTTATATGTAAAGTCTTCTCCACATATTTTTTTGCAATTACATTAAATCCATATTTCTTTCTGGGATTTAGTTCCATAAGATTTTTTCCAATCCACGCCTTAGGAACCTCTGCTTCTACTATACTATAATCTGCGCCAATTTCAACAATATCTTCCATTGAATTTGCAGCAAGATTTCTTGCAATCCTTATTCCCATCTCCTTTTCTGGAAATATTATTTTGTCTGCCCCTATTTTCTCAAGTACCTTTGCATGTATTTCATTTTTTGCTTTTACTATAACCAATGGTACGCCCTGCTCCTTGGCCAAAATCGTGGCCATAACCGATATTTCCATACTATCTGCAATAGCTATTACCACCGCATCCATCTCATCAAGTCCTAAACTCGCTACCACATCAGGATCCGTCATATCTGCCTGCACTGCACTCGTAACAAAATCTGCAATCTCCAACACCTTTGTATCATCGCAATCAATGGCCAATACATTGCCACCTTTTCTTGCATAATTTACTGCTACACTCACACCAAATTTTCCTAATCCAATTACCGCTATATCTCTCATTTTTTCCTCTTTCCCTCTTTTTTCATATTTTTTCTACTATTTTTGCCAACTACTATTAAGTTGTTTTCTGCTAGCTGTTTCTATCCAACTATAATTTTCTTTTCCGCCAATTTAGTACTAT
>JAFOCU010000083.1 GCA_017381055.1 Lachnospiraceae bacterium | reverse complement strand
TTGTTCGAAATCTAAGCAGTAAAAAAGATTAGTTAATTTTCTTAAATATTCAGGAAGCTTCTGAGATGAAAAATGGAAGTGTCCTGAATAGTCTATTTTAAACTGTTCGTTAAAGATACTGTCTATAATACAGTCATTATGTTTAAGTAATGTAATGTATGACTCCCACAAGTCGCTCATATGAGTATGAACAGAATGTAAGTCATTATAAGCAGCTAAAATAAGTAGACCATTTAGAGAGTTATTTTCGTAAATATCTTTAAGTAACTCAATGGTTGACATAGCGGCCTTATTAAGATTATTAACATATAAAAAAACTGTATAATCGTCAGTAATGCGTTTTAAGATGTTTTTTATATTTTCAATGAACATTTTATGTTCGTACTCGCACTCGCAAGCAATTATATCTTCGTATCGCTTACAAATACCAGTTTCTATGTATGATTTTAATACTGAACGATGAAGAGGGTATATATCACATACATCAAGGAAATCATCAATTCCCTTATAGCGATTATTATTGGCGTAATATTTGTTGTACATATCTTTAATGATAGACAAAAAAGGCTCGAAAGCATCTGTCATATCCGAACCTACAAAGTTATGATAATATACATTAGGTGATGTAGCTGCACGATGAGCAACATCTTCCTCGCGTAAATCAAAAGTATTATAATGCTTAATCACATAAATTTTCTTACAATCAGAACCCTGACGACGTAGGGAATTAAGAAGATTTTCAGAAAAAGTATCGATATATTGTTCAAAATTTTCGTTCATATTAATACCCACCTAATAAACCAAAATATTATACAAAATTATATAAATATACAAGCTCTTACCATTTTAAATGTACTTATGTCTAATATAGCATATAAAAATGTATTTTTGAAGTAAAATTTTATTGATTTGTATAAATTATTTGATATAATAATGTGAAAGGAAACTTACACAAGTAGGAGGAAAATTTTGTGGTTACTACAAACGCTGGAAACAGCAACAGCAATGAGAACAGACCAAGAAACAACAGAAGTGTAGAAGGAGAAAAAAGAGAAAAGAGAATCTACACAACTGACAACAGAGGAAGTCAAGATAGACCAAGAGGCGGATTTAAGCGTGATGGTCAGGGAAAAGGCAACGGAGAGTATAAGCCAAGAAGTAATAATGGTGAATACAAACCAAGAAGCAATAACGGCGAGTATAAGCCAAGAACTAATAACAATGGTGGTTATAGTTCTCAGCGTAGCTACAATAATGGCGGCTATGGCAATAGTGGATTTGGTGGCAAAGGCTTTGATAAAGACAAGGATGAAGAGACACCAGTAAGACGCTCTAAGCCAAAGACTGATAATAAGCCAAGAGAGCAGCAGCCAGATAAGTTTGAGATTATTAATAGAATCGAAAAAGAAAAGAAAGCTATGAAGAAAAAACATACAGAATCAAGAGGAGATCAGAGACCAGCTAAGCATACTGCTAGACCTAAGAGAAGTGGTAACATAGATTGGACAAGAGAATATGAGAACGACTCATATGATGATGATGATTTAGATATGTATTTATAAATATGAATGGGAATATACAAAAGACAGATGTATATTCCTATTTTT
>JAFOCU010000082.1 GCA_017381055.1 Lachnospiraceae bacterium | reverse complement strand
TAGAAACTACTCAAGAAGTAGTTATAAATGTTGATATACTTGAAGATTAGTCACTTCTAACTTAACTCATTATGATTTTTCATTTTGAGTTCCTCTCCCCATAGGGACATGATGTAATGGTAACATGGTGGACTCCAACTCCACTTATTTGGGTTCGAATCCTGCTGTCCCTGCCAATAAACCTGTATGTAGGTTTGTATACATACCGTTTTGGAGGTTACGTTAAACCTCGTACCCTGTGGGTACAAAGGAGGTAAATATGAATATTAAATTAAATATCAAAAAGAGTTATTTTAATGAAGTTTATCTTCCGTACCTAAATAACACCGAAAGATTTACAGTATTTTATGGTGGAGCAGGGTCAGGTAAATCAGTATTTGTTGTTCAGAAACTTATTCTTAAATTACTTAAATATCCTAACAGAACTTTATTAGTAATAAGAAAAGTATCAGCTTCATTAAGAGACTCCATATATCAGGAATTTGTAACTCATATAACAAAGTTTGGACTAGCCGACCATTGTAAAATAATGGGTAGTTCATTAACAATATATCTACCTAATCAATCGAAGATAATATTTAAGGGGATAGACGACCCTGAAAAATTAAAGTCGATTTCAGGTATAGATGATATTATGATAGAAGAAGCAACTGAAATAACATTAGATGACTTTACTCAACTTAACCTACGTTTAAGAAGTAAAGCTGAAAACCAACAAATCACATTATGTTTCAACCCTGTTAGTAAAACTAATTGGTGTTATAAACATTGGTTTGCAAATGGTACACCTGAAGATACTTGTATAGTACATACTACATGGTATGATAACAAGTTCTTACCTCAATCATATATAGATTCATTAGAACAAATGAAAGTCACTAATCCTGTGTATTACAAAATCTATGCACTAGGAGAGTTTGCTACATTATCTAAACTTGTATATAACAATTGGAAGGTGGAAGACTTTAATTGGAAAGAAGTACATAGAAGAGGTAATACAAGAGCATTATTTGGACTTGACTTTGGATATATAAACGACCCAACAGCTTTTATATGTACATTAGTAGATACAACTAATAAGAAGTTATATGTATTTGATGAACATTATGAGAAGGGTTTACTTAATGATGAAATAGCTAAAATTATAACTAATAAAGGCTATTCAAAAGAGATTATAACAGCAGATAGTGCTGAACAGAAATCTATAGAAGAGATAAGAAAATCAGGTATAAGAAGAATTAAACCTGCTAGAAAAGGTAAAGATTCTGTCTTAAACGGTATACAATATATTAATCAATATGAACTTATCGTACATCCATCTTGTACCAACTTAAAGGAAGAGTTAGAAAACTACTGTTGGGACAGAGATAAGAATACGAACGAATATATAAACAAACCTGTTGACTCATATAACCATTTACTAGATGCATTGAGATATGCTGTTGAAGAATTGTCTAGGGGATGGAAGTTAAAGTCAATATCAAAGTCAAGTTTTGGATTATAAATCCAGTCAAGCCTACTTATTTATTAAGTGGCTCAAATGGACTGGAGTATAGGAGGGATAATATGACAACAACATTATCGTCAGTTAATGGTGTCTTATTTCAAGATAGAAAGTTCTATATAGATAATCCTATGTCAATGGAAGAGGTTATGAGTGCTGTAAGAAGCCATCAAGCTATACAACAAGCATATAAAACTTTACATGACTATTATAGGGGTAAGCATATTATCCTGAATAGAACTTTTGATGACACAAATAAACCTAACAATAAGTTAGTACACAACTTCCCTAAATTAATAGTAGACAACTCTGTTGCATACTTCATGGGAAAACCTGTTAGTTATTCAGGAGATTTAGATGTATTAGATAGAATACAACCTATCCTAGATAACAACAATGCACATTCAGTAGATAGTGAGTTAGCTAAATACTGTGCTGAATTTGGACATGGATTTGAAGTCTTTTGGTATGACGAAAATTCAGATTTAAGATTCAAGCAAATATCTCCACAAAATATGATGGTATGTTACTCTATGGATATAGACGAACAACTATTATGTGGAATACACTATAAGAATTATCTAAAAGCTGATACAAAGGAACTTACTACTAAAGTAACTGTGTATACAGACTCTTGTGTATATGAATTTGAAGGTAGTCTAAATGGGAAACTTACTATGTTAAATAGTACAGAGCATTATTTTGGTCAAGTACCTGTTATAGAATACATATCAAATGAAGAACGTTTAGGGGACTTTGAAACTGTTCTTACACTTATAGATGCTTACAATATATCATGTGCTGATTCGGTTAATGATATAAACTACTTAAATGATGCTTATTTACTTTTAAAGAATTTATCTACAACAGATGTAAGTGAGATAAATGAGATGAAGAACAATCGTGTTATGTTAGTAGATGGAGATGGTGATGCTAGTTGGCTAGTTAAGAACATCAACGATTTACACATAGAGAATATTAAGAAGAGATTAGTTGACGATATACATAAGTTTGCTATGACTCCTAATATATCTGACGAGAAGTTTGCATCTAATTTATCAGGGGTAGCAATATCTTACAAGTTAAATTCATTAGAAAGTAAAACGGCTGTTAAGGAAAGACACTTCGCACAATCTTTAAAGAAGAGGGTAGCACTTATATGTAATTCTTTAAAGAGAGATGGTCTTGAACTTGATGCAAATTTAGTATATCCAACATTCACTAGAAACATACCACAGAACTTAATGGAATTAGTTCAAACGGCTGTTCAATTACAAGGGGTTGTTCCTAATGAAGAGTTATTATCTATATTACCATTTATAGATGATGTTGATTATGCTATGGATAAATTAAGAGAAGAGAGAGAAGAACTTACAGAATCAGGTTATGGTTCTTTTGAGTTAGGAGGTACAGATAATGTACAACAAGATAACAAACAAACTTCTAACTTTAATGAATAAGGTCTATGGAAATAAGAATGAAATATCACTAGGGTTGGCTCGTAAAAAGGGTCTTAACTCTAGTCTTAAAACTATACAAAAGGAACTAAACAAGTTATCTAAAAAGGAAACATCATCTTTATATAAAGAGATGGAATCCTATTATCTTAACGGTTATTTAGATACAGCAGATACTACTAGAAAACCTATTAAAAAGTCTAAAGATAAATCAAGACATCCGTGGTCAGGTATGAACGCAGGACAACGTATTAATATGCACTCTACTAAATATATGAGAGAGTTGACTTCAGGCATTGAAAACTTAATCCGAAAAGGAGCATCCCGTGCTAGTGTGGTGTCCTTTATAGTAGCTACAGGAGATAAGTATTCAGATAGACTAGCAACGTTGTACCGTACAGAACTTTGGCACATGGAGAGAGAAGGTGTACTAGATGGTATGAAGTATAATAAAGTTAAGTTTATAGAATATGTCACAAGACGAGATAACAGAGTTTGTCCTGAATGTCAGGCTTTAGAAGAATACAATGATGGTATATACCCAATAGAAGATGCTCCAATTTTACCGAGACATCCTCATTGTAGGTGTGTACATATACCACATGAAAAATAAATTATATCGGTAGAATACGATAGGAGGACTAATTATGGAAAATACAGAAATGAAGCCTACTTTTACAGTAGATGATTTTAAGAAGTTTATGGAAACAGAGGAAGGTAAGAAAGTATTACATCCTATGTTTGATTCAAAGGTATCACAAGCTATTAACACTTGGAAGGCTAACAATACAGATAAGTTAGTTGAAGAAGAGTTAATAAAAAGAGGTTATGTTCAAACTGAAGAACAAAAAGAAATGTTAGCACTTAAACAAGAGATAGAATCTATAAAGAGAGAAAAGGAATTAGCAGAAAAGAGAACTATAGCTTTAGGTGAGTTAAGTTCGAGAGGATTAGATTCTTCATTAGCTGATTATGTTTCTTATGATTCTGAAGAAAGTATAAGAGCAAGTGTTACTACATTTAAAACTATCATGGATGATTTAGT
>JAFOCU010000081.1 GCA_017381055.1 Lachnospiraceae bacterium | reverse complement strand
TTTGGACCAGTTAAGCCACAGGTACCAGCGTCTATTTTACAGTTACATGCAGATTGCATCGTAATCGCTGATGAGGATGCATTAAGCTTATGTACAGAGAAGGGGTTAATCTAATGGAAAACGCAAAGATAAAGAATTTATATACATTGGAAGAAACAATTGCAGGTGAGTATTTAAAGAAGTTTGAATATCCTTGGGAGGCTCTTAAGGGTATCAGCGATTTAATTAAGGAAATCGGTCCTACACTTGATAGTGAGAAGTTTGAACAGCGCGGCGAGGATATTTGGGTTGCCAAGAGTGCTAAGGTTGCACCAACAGCAGCTCTTAATGGTCCACTTATTATTGATGAGGATGCTGAGATTCGTCATTGTGCATTTGTTAGAGGAAGTGCTATTGTTGGCAAGGGCTCAGTAGTTGGTAATTCAACAGAGCTTAAGAATGTTATTATTTTCAATAGCGTACAGGTACCACATTACAATTATGTAGGTGATTCTATCTTAGGTTATAAGTCTCATATGGGAGCTGGTTCTATTACGTCAAACGTTAAGTCTGATAAGACATTAGTAGTAGTAAAGGATTGCTATGACACAAAGGAAGAAATCGAGACAGGTCTTAAGAAGTTTGGAGCTATGCTCGGAGATAATGTAGAGGTAGGATGTAACTCGGTTCTTAATCCAGGAACAGTTGTAGGAAAGAACAGTAATATTTATCCCCTTTCAAGAGTACGCGGTGTTGTGCCAGAAAATTGCATTTTTAAGGGCGAAGCTGGTGTGGTAAAAAAGTACTAGAGTTTATATTTTGATGATGATAAAAGGCTATGATTTATAAGATTATAGCCTTTTTTTTCTATTTTAAATATTATTTAAACTATGATGATGTAATAGGATAAAGTGTTTGACAATTTGTGTCGAAAATTGTAAAATGATGTTTAAAATATAGAAAAAAGGAGATAAAAGGATATGTTACAATTTATTTCAGAAAATCCATGGGTAATTGCAGTTGCTGTGGGAGTTTTATTTTTATTTATCTTCCTCTTAGCAGGATATGAGAAAGCACCTTCAGATAAGGTGTTCATTATCTCAGGTTTAAGAAAGAAGCCTAAGATTTTAATCGGTAAAGCGGGCATTAGAATTCCTTTCTTCGAGAGAAAGGATATACTTATCGCGAAGCAGATAAGTGTTGATATTAAGACAAATGGCTATATTCCAACACTTGACTTTATCGGAGTAGATGTTGATGCGATTGCTAAGATTGCACTTGATATTGAGAGTTTAGAAGGCATTGCATTAGCGCAGAAGAACTTCTTAAATATGGATGAGCACCAGATTAGAGAAGCATTAACAGATTCATTACAGGGTAATATGCGTGAAATTATTGGTACTATCAACCTTAAGGAAATCTGTAATAACAGACAGAAGTTTGGTGATCAGGTTCAGGAAAAGGCTCAGAGAGATATGAGTGCTCTCGGTGTTAAGATTATTTCTTGTAACATTCAGAGAATTATCGATGAGAATGAATTAATTAACGCTCTTGGACAGGATAATATGTCTAAGATTCAGAAGGAAGCTTCTATTGCTAAGGCTGAGGCTGATAGAGACGTTGCTATCGCTCAGGCAGAGGCTAAGAAGTTAGCTAATGATGCAGAAGTAAATGCTAAGACTGAGATTGCTATTAAGCAGAATGAGTTAAGCATTAAGGAAGCTGAATTGCAGAAGATT
>JAFOCU010000080.1 GCA_017381055.1 Lachnospiraceae bacterium | reverse complement strand
TTCCTCTGTATTTTCAGTTCTAAGTTCATCAACATAGCCGGTATCCTTCATAATTGATTCAAGAATATCCTTCAAACTATTATATCCAAGCTTGCTTCTTTGTACTCTGATAAAATTAACAAATTCATTAATCTTATGAACTGCCTTGCCCAATCCAGGAATTCTTTCGCAGTCCATAAGCGCTTCAAAAAAGCTTATGTGATTGCTTAAAGCATACTCGTCAACTCGACCTAAAGTTGTAGCTCCGATTCCTCTTTTAGGAACATTTATAATTCTCTTAACAGCTACGTCATCTCTGCCATTATCTATAGTTTTGAGATACGCAAGCATATCCTTAACTTCTTTTCTCTGATAGAAATTAACTCCGCCGATTAACTTATATGGAATATTATTCTGTATAAGTTTTTCTTCTATAGCTCGAGACTGGGCATTTGTTCTATAAAGACACGCACAATCATTATACGAAAGCTCACCGTTTTCTACTGCTGCCTTTATATCTCTTGCTATAAAATCAGCCTCCATAAATCCATTATCAAATGTCTTTAAATCTATTAATTCGCCTTCTTCCTTATCTGTCCAAAGCTTCTTCGATTTTCTGCCCTTATTGTTTTTTATAACTTCATTTGCCGCATCAAGAATATTTCCTGTAGAACGGTAATTCTGCTCAAGCTTAATCACTGCTGTATCTGGAAATACTCGTTCAAAATCAAGGATATTTCTGATATTCGCACCTCTAAACTTATAAATAGACTGATCATCATCACCTACTACACACAAGTTTTTATACTTATCCGCCAAAAGACTAATTAACTCAAACTGTACTGTATTTGTATCCTGATACTCATCAACCATTATATACTTAAAGCGCTCCTGATAATACTCAAGGACATCTGGACACTCTCTAAATAACTGTACCGCAAGCACAAGTAAATCATCAAAATCTAATGCATTGTTTTTCTTCAATGTATCCTGGTATTCCACATAAGCTTGGGCCACCTTAGACATATGGTAATCTCCTTGATTCAATTTTGTATACTTCTCTGGTGTTACCATTTCATTCTTTGCTGATGAAATATATCCTAAAATAGTCTTTTCCTTAAGGTTTTTTGTATCAATCTGAAGACGCTTACAGATATCCTTCATCACTGACTTCTGATCATCAGTATCATATATGGTAAAACTATTATCATAGCCTATTCTATCTATATATCGTCTAAGAATCTTAACACAAGTAGAATGGAATGTACTAACCCATATGCTTTCCGAGCCAAATCCAACCATATCATCAACTCTTTCACGCATTTCACCTGCTGCCTTATTTGTAAATGTTATAGCCATAATATTCCATGGATTAACACCACATTCCTCTATTAAATATGCAATTCTATTTGTTATAACTCTTGTCTTTCCTGAACCCGCTCCTGCTAATATAAGCACTGGTCCTTCAGTTCTTAATACAGCTCTTTGCTGCATTTCATTTAACATACTAATATCTGCCATAACTATAATTCTCCTAATCTATATTTTAACAAAATCTCTTTTGCAATTTTCTTTCTAACTTGGATAGAAAGTGACAGCAGGGGTTCCTGCTGCCACTATTAAATATCTTTTATCTTGTTTGTTCTACACAAGCTCTTCTCTGAATCCACACATTCTTTCTCTATTAACGGACACGACATACATTATACATCATTTACGTAAAAATGTCACGATGTTTCACAATAAGTTCAATTATAATAATGAAAATCACTTGTAATATAGTTTTCAATACTATATAATAAGATTTGTTAAGATATGTACTTTTATCATAAAAGGGGAAACAAATGATGGATGTAAATAAAATACTTGAAAATTTAATAAATAATATGAGCTTGATTTCACCTGATGATATTCCTAATATTAGTCTTTATATGGACCAGGTTACTACATTTATGGATAATCACCTCTACAGCGTTAAACGCTTTGAGGATGACAAGGCTCTTACAAAAACAATGATTAACAATTATGCAAAAAATGACCTTCTACCTTCTCCTGAAAAGAAGAAATATACAAAGGATCATGTATTATTGCTTACATTTATATATTATTTCAAGAGTGTACTTTCAATCAGCGATATCAAGAAGCTACTTCAGCCTATATCTGATAAGTTCTTCCTCACCAACAAAGGAGCTAACTTAGAAGATATTTACAACGAAGTAGAAAGCTATATGTCATCTATCAGTGAATCTGTTTTGGCAGATGTAAAATCAAAATCTGATGCCGCAAACCAGTCATTTACTGATGAGATTTTTAAAGCACTTCCAACAAAAGATACTGATTACCTTAAGTTATTTAAGCTAATATCTATGCTCTGCTTTGATATATATTTGAAAAAACAGCTTATTGAGTCAATCGTGGATACCTTAGAAGAACCACTTTCAAAAGCTGAAAAAGAAAAACTTGCTAAGAAAGAAATGGAAGCTAGAGAAAAGCGATTAAAAAAAGAGCGTGAAGAACGAGAAAAATTTAAAAAGTAAATAATGAATAATAAAAGAAACCAGCCTTCAAAGCTGGTTTCTTTTATTATTCATTATTTAATCTCTTGAATACCATATCGTATCCATCGTTACCATAATTTAATGAACGATTTACACGACTAATTGTTGCAGTAGATGCACCTGTCTTCTCAGCAATTTCAAGATAAGTATTCTTATTTCTAAGCATCTGAGCTACCTCATATCTCTGTGCTAATGATAAGAGCTCATTTACTGTACACACATCTTCGAAAAACTGGTAACATTCATCTTTATTCTGAAGAGTAAGAATTGCCTCAAATAAGTGGTCAACCTCTTCTGTTCTAATCTTCTTTGTCATCTTATTTCACCCTCTACTTTACGTTCTAATATAAAACCATACGGTCTCTTTTCCCTTTAGTTCTTTTTAAGTTTAACACACTAACGCAAAAATGTCTACCGATTTTTTGCTAGATACTCTTTTAATTTTTCTGGATAATAATTTAATATAAGCTCCTGTGGAAATCCAACTTCTCTAACAAGCTCCATTGCATTTGCATTTTCGCCCACCTTTCCTACAGCGTGAGCATCACTTCCTATAACAATTGGCACGTTTTCCTCTTTACAAAGCTCCAACATCTTCTTATCATTTTCTCTTGCGTTTTTTCTAAATACAATAGAATTATTATTAAGCTCTAATATAGTTCCCGTCTCTTTTGCTGCCTTTACCACTCGCTTCATATCCAATTCATAGCTTCCATCATCAGGATGTCCAATAATATGAATAAGCGGATTCTCACAGCACTTTATAAGCGCATTTGTATTTTCTTCCATAGTTCCTGGCTGAATACATGGCGTATGTAAGCTAGCTATAACTATATCCATTTCCTTTATATATCTTGAAGGCAAATCCACCTTACCATTGAAATCAATTATATTAAGCTCTACACCTAATAAAAGTTCTACGCCATATGCCTCTCTATCCATTGCCTTAAGATTCATAAAATAAAAATCACCGCTTGCATCCGGCATAGCCTTGGAATGATCAGTTATCCCCAATATTTTAATACCTTTTTCAGAAGCCGCCTTGGCCATCTCCAATATAGTATTATAAGCATGTCCACTAGCTATAGTATGTGTATGCGTGTCGATTATATATTCTCTATCCATCTTATTTACCAAGCCTTTCTAAAAGTCCCTTTAGCTCCTCAACACTATCTACTATATAATCAGCCCCTGCTGCCTCAAGTTCTCCATCTTCAGCATAGCCAAATCTTACACCTATAGATTCTATACCACAGTTTTTAGCGCCTATTATATCATGCTCTCTATCACCTATCATAACCACGTGTGACTTTACATCATCCGTAATTCCCATTCGTAGAAAAGCTTCCCTAATAACATCTGTTTTAGTATTTCTACTTCCATCCATAGTGCTTCCTGTAATCTCATCAAAATACTTTGATAAACCATACTTATCAAGAATTCTTATAGCAAATTCCTCTGGCTTAGAAGTGGCAAGTCCTATCTTAAAGCCCATATCCTTACAAAGCTCCAATAGGTCTACAATTCCATCATATACACCATTTTCAAAAATACCTATATCTTTAAATCTCTCACGATACTTTTCAACAGCTAGCTTAGCTTTTTCTTCATCAAACCCATAGAACTCTCTAAAACTGTCCACAAGAGGCGGACCAATAAAGCATAATAGTTTCGACAATTCTTCCTCTATTCCAAAATATTTAAGGGCATACTGAACACATTTTGTAATTCCTTCTTTAGGATCTGTTAACGTACCATCCAAATCAAATAAAAGTATTTTCTTCATAACATCTCTTTTCATAATATTATTTTGAATTAACAATTTCTTTAACTAACTCTTTATTTTCATTTGTATAACCAACTAATGTATCTGGCTTATTTTCTCTAATATAATCTAATACACTATTTG
>JAFOCU010000079.1 GCA_017381055.1 Lachnospiraceae bacterium | reverse complement strand
GATTTATCTTTAATTTTAGAAAATGAATCAGGTCAATTTGATTTATCTTCTGTGTCTGAAGATTTAAGATTAAAATCAGCTATAAGCTTCTATTCTTTACATAATAAAGATGAAGAGATAAATAGTAAATTACTATATTTAAGAGATAACTCTCTAGATATGGAATTAAGAAAATATTTAAGTGATATACTAGGTTAATTATTAATGAAAAAGAATGATGAAATAAAAATGTCATTCTTTTTTTGTGTGTGCCCAGCATGGGCAACAACTTGACGGTGAAAGTCCGTTGTGGGCTTGGTAGTGGGAACCACTAGCCAAGGACAAGGGTGTCCATCGTGAGGTGGAATCTGAAGGAAGTCTAAGGCAAAGTCTCGGTCTGAGGAATACGAACTACATATGAGGCTTACTAAGGTCGGACGAGTTTGCACAACAAAACAAAGTCCAACACTACCCGAAACCTTAGGAGTAAATGTAGCAGATATATGAGATGAAGGTTGTTGCTCTTACCTGGGGAGGTCTGATAGATATATTGCCAATAAAGATGAATTTCTAAAGCAATAACCTATATAGTGATATATAGCTGAACTATCAGAAGTCAGCAGAGGTCATAGTAACTCCGCTAATCGCGATAGCGGATGAAGGACTGAACTTTAAGGAGGTTTTGAAATTTGAAAGTTTCGCAGAATAATCAAAGATTGCAGAAAACTAAATATTTAGGCTCTAATGCTAAAAATAGAGTGGAACTTGAAGAGAAGCAAAGAGTGCATAGGAGATTCTCGGCAACTTCAAATAGAGAAACAAGTGAATTTGAATATGGCTCATTAGAAAGAATATTATCAAGAGAAAACTTACTTTTAGCAATGAAAAGAGTAATCTCAAATAAAGGTAGCCATGGAGTCGATGGAATGACAGTCTATGAACTTAGACAATTTCTTAAGGATAATTGGTTATCAATAAAGGAAAGTATTTTAAATAATGAGTATAAACCAATGCCGGTTAGAAGAGTTGAAATACCAAAGCCTAATGGTGGAACTAGATTATTAGGAATACCAACAGTTTTGGATAGATTTATTCAACAAGCAATTGCTCAAGAGCTAAATTATATCTATGACGAGAAATTTTCAGAAAATAGTTTTGGCTTCCGTCCTCGAAGAGGGGCGAAAGATGCTATACAAAAGGCAGAAACTTATATTAATGAAGGTTATAGATGGGTTGTAGATATAGATTTAGAGAAATTCTTTGATAGAGTTAATCACGATATACTTATGTATAAACTTTCAAGAGATATAAAAGATAAGAGAGTTCTAAGGTTAATAAGAAAATACCTACAATCTGGAATAATGATTAATGGAATAATAGTTACAAGTGAGGAAGGAACTCCGCAAGGGGGGCCATTAAGTCCACTTCTATCTAATATAATGCTAGATGAATTAGATAAGGAACTAGAGAAGAGAAGGCATAAATTTTGTCGCTACGCTGACGACCGCAATATTTACGTTAAGAGCAAAAGAGCTGGAGAAAGAGTTATGGAGAACATAACAAACTTCATAGAAGGTAGATTGAAATTAAAAGTAAATAGAAGTAAAAGTGCTGTAGAAAGACCCTGGAAAATAAAATTTTTAGGATTTACTATAATATTATTTTCCGGAAAAGCTTGCTCTACTATATCTAAACAATCATTAAAACGATACAAGGATAAAATTAGAGAAATACTATCAAGGTCAAAGCCGATGACTTTGGAACAAAGAATAATAAAATTGAACCAAATTAACATTGGATGGATTAATTATTATGGAGTAGCCAAATGTAAAGGGATTGTTCAGCAATTGGATAAATGGATAAGACAAAGATTAAGAATGTGTATATGGAAACAATGGAAAAAGGTTAAAACTAGATATAAAAACCTTAAGAAATTGGGATTAAATCATTATCAAGCAATAAAATTCGCCAATACCCGTAAAGGATATTGGCGGACATCTAATAGTCCTATATTAAATACTACACTTACAAATCAATTCTTTACCGACTTAGGCTTGAAAAGCCTAACGCATCAATATATTAAGATTCATTAAACTTAAAGAACCGCCGTGTACCAGACCGGTACGCACGGTGGTGGTGTGCCATGAAAGCTATATAAATGATGAAGGAAGGTCCTTCGGTAGGAATTGAACAGGCAAGCCTACCAAACAACCTTAATGTTGCTATGATTAAAAGTCATGGTAGTGAGCGATTAAGGAAAAGGCTATAAGAAATAGTCATGTAAGATATATGAAGATGAACGAAAGTGAACCATTGAAGAAGTATCGAAAGCGTAAG
>JAFOCU010000078.1 GCA_017381055.1 Lachnospiraceae bacterium | reverse complement strand
TATTACCAGTAAGAGTTCCAAATATTCTTATAAATGGTGCAGAGGGTATCGCAGTAGGTATGACTACAAATATTCCTACACATAACCTTTCAGAGGTAGTGGATGCAGTTACTGCATATATGGACAATGAAGATATTACAACAGAAGAGCTTATGAGTTATATGCCAGGACCAGACTTCCCTACAGGCGGCTTGGTAGTTAATAAGAGTGAGCTTTTATCTATTTATGAAACAGGAAATGGCAAGATAAAGCTTAGAGGTAAGGTGGAATTTGAAGAAGGTAAGGGTAGAAGTGAGAAGGATAAGCTAGTTATCTCTGAGATTCCATATACAATGATAGGAGCTGGTATCGGTAAGTTTATATCAGATGTGGCAGAGCTTGTAGAGACTAAGAAGACATCTGATATAGTGGATATATCAAATCAGTCTTCAAAGGAAGGTATCAGAATTGTTTTAGAGCTTAAGAAGGGTGCTGATATAGAGAATCTTAAAAATATGCTTTATAAGAA
Organism: Lachnospiraceae bacterium; assembly: GCA_017381055.1. Classification (GTDB taxonomy): domain Bacteria; phylum Bacillota; class Clostridia; order Lachnospirales; family Lachnospiraceae; genus SVEL01. Next base: position 3,245 of record JAFOCU010000078.1, on the reverse strand, counting down.
AACAAAGCTTGAGGATACTTTTGGTGTAAATATGCTTGCAGTAGTTGATGGAAGACCAGAGACATTAGGTCTTAAGGCTATAATTGAGCATAATATCAAGTTCCAGTATGAGCTTGCTACAAGAAAGTATACATCACTTTTAAATAAAGAGTTAGAACAGAAGGAAATCAAGGAAGGTCTTATAAAGGCTTGTAATATCATTGATTTAATTATTGAAATCCTTAGAGGCTCTCAGAGCTTGAAGGATGCTAAGGCATGTCTTACAAAGGGAGATACTTCAAAGATTAAGTTTAAGAATAAAGAGTCTGAAATATATGCTAGCCAGTTATGTTTTACAGATAAGCAGGCACAGGCTATTTTAGAGCTTCGTTTATACAAGTTAATAGGTCTTGAGATATTAGCTCTTCAGAAGGATTATGAGAATATTGTTAATCGTATTGCAGAGTATGAGGATATCTTGAATAATCCAGCTTCTATGAAGAAGGTTATTAAGAAGGATTTATTAAATATTAAGAAGAATTATGGCGTGGAGCGTCGCACTGTTATAGAGGACGCTGAAGTAGCTGTATATGTGGAAAAGAAGATAGAGGAGCAGCAGGTAATGTTCATAATGGACAGATTCTCTTATGCTAAGACTATCGATATGGCTGCATATGAGAGAAACAAGGAAGCGGTTCATGCAGAGAATAAATATATATTCCCATGTATGAATACAGATAAGCTTTGCTTGTTTACAGATACAGGTATGCTTCATCAGATAAAGATATTAGATTTGCCATTTGTTAAGTTTAGAGATAAGGGAACTCCTATCGACAATGTGGGTAATTATAGTAGTGCTAATGAAAATATTATCTTTATAGCGCCAGCCCAGGATATAAAAGATAGAAAGCTTTTATTCACAACACGAAATGGTATGATGAAGCTTGTTGGCGCGGCAGAATTTGATGTAACAAAGAAGACAGTTGCTGCTACAAAGCTTGCAGAGGATGATAAGCTTCTTAGTATTACAGTTACAGATGCTATGGAAAAAGCCATGGCAGAAAGCTTAAGTGAAGATGTAATCGAACCAGTAATGCTTAGCGGTGGCTTTGATGATGGCTTCGACGGCGGTTTTGAAGGCGGCATGGACGAAGGTGGCTTTGGAGGCGGCTTCGATGATGGATTTGGTATGGACTTTGGCTTCGATAGCGGTATGCAGATGCAGTTTGGTTTAGAAGAGGAAACTACTGACAATGGAGAAGAAGGTATCTTTACAAATGAGATAGTAGTTCTTCAGACTGCTAAGGGTATGTTCCTTAGATTCCCACTTCGTGAGATTCCAGAAAAGAAGAAGGGAGCTATAGGTGTAAGAGGTATTAAGCTTGATAAGGACGATTATATAACAGATGTATATGTATTAGATGCAGGAGATAATCTAGAGGTAGATTTCAAGGGCAAGAAGGTAGAGCTTAGAAAACTTAAGACAACAAAACGTGACGGAAAAGGAACAAAAGTTAGATAATAATTGTCTTACAGGAAGAAAAGTGGTACAATGTATATAATAAATTTGTAAAAAAGTTCGTGGAGGCAATTATATGAGTGAAGCTAAGTATGTAGCTTATGTGGGTTCTTATACTCATGGCAAAGCAAAAGGTATAACAATATGTGATGTAGATGTAGAAAAGGGTATCTTTATTCCTAGAAAGGAAGTAGAGGTAGGAAATCCATCATATTTAAGAATAGCTAATAATGGAAAGTATTTATATTCAGTATCAGATTTAGGTATTACAGCATTTAAGATACTTCCTGATGGCGATTTAGAGTTTATGAATCTTGGAACTATCAATGGCATGAGAGCGTGTCATATTAGTGTGGACAAGTCTGATGAGTTTATCTTTACAGCAGGATACCACGATGGTAAGGCTACAGTTGTTAAGATTAATGAGGACGGAAGTGCTGGTAAGATGACTTCTGAGGTTATGCATAAAGGAATGGGAAGTATAGCTGAGAGAAATTTCAGACCCCATATTACTTGTGCAAGACTTACACCAGATCAGAAGTTCATGGTAGCTTGTGATGTGGGTATTGATCAGGTTAAGATTTATAAGTTTGATAGAAATTATGGTCGAATAACTTTAGTTGATATCTTAAGATGTGAGCTTAATTCAGCGCCTAGAAGTATGTTGTTTAGTCCAGATGGCAAATATGCATACCTTATATGTCAGCTTATGAACTGTGTGAATGTATATAAGTATAGCTGCGTAAATGATGAGCCAGTATTTGAGCAGATTCAGCAGATAAGTACATTAGGCAAGAGCTATAATGATAAGAGTGCGGCAGCAGCTCTTAGATTCTCTAGTGATAGCACTAAGTTGTTTGTATCTAACGCAGGAGATAATTCTGTAGCATTTTTTGAAAGAGATGTGGAGACAGGACTTCTTACAAAGCGCTCTGTATTACCTATTAGTGGTGATTATCCTAAGCAGATATGTGTGTTCCCAGATGATCAGCATATAGCTAGTATGAATCATGAATCAGGCACAATTACTTTCTTTAAGATTGATTATGAGAAGGGATTGCTTGTGATGAATGGGGCACCTATAAGTGTGGAGACGCCTAATGTGGCTGTTATAGCGAAGATAGAATCTTAATAAACAATTATGGGACGGCGCATGTTAATTTTCATGCGCCGTTAACTGATGTGACTGGGTATTTTCCACCTATACATTGTTTAAAACATTTTTACAAGCTCTACACTGTATTTTCACATGCTACGAACATTTGATTTTCTAAATACTTTGAGATATGTTAAGTTGACGGACGTGACCGGCTCATACGCACCGTCCATGGTGCGATTCGCCTTTTTTCAACATCGTGTTGAAAAATCACTATTTATAGAGCAAAGTATTAAGAAAATCTAAATATTCTTCGCTACCGTGAAAGATACAGCATAAAATTGTACAAAATGTGATATAGGTAATGGTAAAGGGTTATGACACCCTAATTATAAATAATGTGCGTTATGAATATTAACATGCGCCGATGGTGAGTGTGAGCGTGTGTGGGAGTGTGAGAGATGAATTTTAGAGATGCGAAAATGTATATAGATGGGCTGAGTAGATTTGGCAGTGTGTTGGGGCTTGAGTGTATCAAGGCCTTGCTTGGTGTGCTTGGTGATCCGCAGGAGGAACTTAAGGTGATTCATGTGGCGGGGACTAATGGTAAGGGTTCGACTATTGCATTTATGGCATCGATTTTAAAAGAGG
>JAFOCU010000014.1 GCA_017381055.1 Lachnospiraceae bacterium | reverse complement strand
TCAAAGTTCATAGCGTATCTTTTCATTCTGTTATACGCCACATAAAATTCCTGCCTATTGTCATCAAATATCTTTTGAATCTGCCCCTTTACCCCATCAATTTCTTCCTGACAAGCCTGTATTCTATCTTCATATTTCTTACATTCATCATCTGGCTTACCAGTAACGTCATCTGGCATATATGTTCTTTCAAAGTGAAGGGACGCGTAAATAGCATCTACACTCTCCTTCTCCTTCTTAGATACAAAATAGATTCCCCATACATAATGTTCATCCTCAGAACACTTTATAAATACAGATTCCAAGCTATCATAAGAATAATCATCAAACTTATCATAATGCTCCTTAGGAATTCTTCCAAAACGATACTTTAAAAACTTGTAGTCTAAAATCTCATCAATCTTATGGTCCATTCCTCTAAAGTGCATCACCTTCTCAAGCTTAGCCTCAATAATTGCCTTCTTCTTATTTAATTCTTCTATATTTTCCTGCAGTTTTCCCAGTTCATCATATAGATAATCAATCTTTTCTGCAGCTCTCTTAACATCCGTATCCACATTTTCATATTCAGGAACACCCATATATTCTGCCAATTCCTTCATATGAGATATCTGATCTTTATAAATATTCTGTTCCACATACGGTCTCAAAGTAGCAACTGTTTTTAGCTCTGATGGAGCATATTCTAAATGTATCTCATATCTTGTAAGATACTTGTCTACTATTCTATCTATATCTCCTCTAGGACCCGTAATACTTACAAAATTCATCTTTGCAATCAAGCCTATCACCTCACTTTAATGGGTCTATTTATTTATCAAATCTGCTTCAAAATATCTGATGATGAATAACCATATCTAATACTTTCCGCCACTGTAACTATCTTTTTTATTTCCGCTTCCTTATCCTTTAAGTATGCAGTTATAGCCGATAAGGAATAAGGATTTTCTCTGAATAATTTATGATAACAGCTAGACAAATACTCCTCAAAATATTTTCCAATATTTCCCTTAGAATAATCTTCTCTTTTTAACTTCTTACCATAGAAAGTACTTTCCACAACCCTCCAGAAAGCATCTTCATTTTCAGCCTCAACTAGCTCCTTAATATGTGTCTTCTTAAGCTTATAGTAAACAGGTATAATCATAGAATATATCTGTTCCTTTGGAAGACTATAATAAAGCTTAGTTCTATGAATCCACATTATATTTAAAGTGTCAGCCTCAATTCCATAATTCCTTGAAATACTATCTAACTCATCGCCTTTAAATAGTCTCTTTCTCTTCTTCCATATATAACTAAAGAAAAATAAATCAAGGGCTATCTCATAATCAAAATCCTTCGGATTCATATATGACTTAACCATTTTTACAGTATCATAAAATATACTACCCTTTAGGCCTTCTAAAATCTCATCAATATTTGTAGCGTTGCACACCTTAGCAATATCTATGTCCGGATATTTACCGACTATTTTATCAAAATCACTATAAAGTTCTCTATGCTCATGATTTTCCAAATGTATTATTGCCTTCTTAATTATATCTATCTCATATTTTAAAAAATATAACTTAAGATAAGGTCTCTGGGCAGCATTAGCAAACCTATATATCTTTTCAAAATCCATATACTTAGAGCAAATCATTAACTTCTCAAATTCACCTCTATGTATGTAAGCTGGATCTTTATCTGCGAACAAAGATTCATATGACCCCTGCTGTTTTATCACCTCAATGAGCTCCGCTACAGTCGATAGCTCTGCTAATCTTTTATACTGCTCCTTGGTAATGAGCTTTGCACGCATGGCCCTAACCTTGGTAGTAAGACCACTATACTTAAATATGCTACCCATAGGCTACTCCTTTATAATATCTCCTACAATCTCATCAACCCAACGAAGATAATTCTCCTCATAAAGCTGCTCCATCTTATCTGTCTGAGCTAAAATATCGCTTCGCATTTTAGACATCTCTTGTCTCTTTTCTTCCTCAAGCTTTAATTTCAAATTAGCAAGACTTTCTTCTGTCTCTTTATTTACACGTTCATCAAATTCTTTTATCTTACGGCAAGTGAGCTTTTCATACTCTTCTTTCTCTTTTTCTGACTCACACAAAATGCTTGTAGCTGCCATTTCTATTTTCGAAAGCTCATCAATAACTTCATCAACATTATTGCTCATATGTGACTCCTTTTCTAGTTATAATTAACCGTTAATTTAATACCTTTTTACATTATACTACTAATTTATAAAAAGAAAAGAGAAAAGGACGTAATTTTACTTTACTTAACATAGCATTTTATGTTATTTTGTTCTTGCAAATATTTAATATATTATTTATTGATTATATTTTATAGTAGAAGATTTTTCTTTACATTACTATTTATCAGAAAGGAAGACTTTATAATGAGATTAAGAAATGTAAAAGGTTCTAGAGAAGCTATCGTAGCAAGTGAATTTACAATAAATGAGCCAGAAAGCCACAAGGGCAATTGGACTGAAGTTTTTGGCAACAACAAGCCAATACATATCGAAGTAGGTATGGGAAAGGGTAGATTTATCACAGATTTAGCTAAAGCAAATCCAGATATTAACTATATCGGTATTGAAAAGTACTCAAGTGTACTTATCCGTGCCCTTGAAAAAAGACAGGAAGTTGAGCTTGATAACCTCCTCTTTATCCGTATGGATGCAGAAGATATTTGTGACGTATTTGCTCCAGAAGAAGTTGCTAAAATCTACTTAAACTTCTCAGATCCATGGCCAAAGGATCGCCATGCTAAGCGTCGACTCACATCAAAGGAGTTCTTCAATCGCTATAACAACATCTTAAAGGCCGACGGCGTAGTAGAATTCAAAACAGATAACCGCCCACTCTTTGACTTCTCCCTTGAGCAAGTACCTGAAGCTGGCTGGAATCTTGTAGCCCATACATTTGACCTTCACAACTCACCAATGAATGAAGGTAACATTATGACAGAGTACGAAGAAAAGTTTTCTTCTATGGGTAACCCAATCCATAAACTTATCGCAAATAGATAAATACTTTTTAATAAAAAATTTTATATTTAATACATAAAACAATAAAAAAGTTGAGGTATTTTGAAGATTTTTATGTTTTTTTACAAAATCTTCAACCTCGATTTTACTTGTAAATACGGGCTTTTTTGCACTTTTAGAAAACTATTTGAAAATTTTTTTAAATTTTTTTAAAAAAAGGCTTGCATTTTTCTAAACTATAATATATAATACTCCTTGCGTTGAGGAAATGACCAAAACGCTTAAAATATAAGAGCGCGATTAGCTCAGTTGGTAGAGCACCTGACTCTTAATCAGGGTGTCCAGGGTTCGAGCCCCTGATCGCGCATTAGAAGTACATTTTTTGTGACGTAAGAGCATGGGGAATGTGCTTTTTTGTTTTGTTAAAACATACGAATATATAATACAAATTTAAGGAAAAATTATGAATAGCTCCAATACAAAACGTACATATAAATTACAATCAAATTCCAGTGTTTTCAAATCCGGCATGAAGGACGGCATTCCTATCGGATTAGGTTACCTTGCTGTATCCTTTTCTCTTGGTATAATGGCAAAGAAGGCTGGCCTTTCTCCCTTTCAAGGATTGCTAGCTAGTTTCTTATGCAACGCCTCTGCCGGTGAATACGCTGGATTTTCTATTATTGCAGCAGGGGCCACCTATCTAGAGATGGCGCTTGCAATTTTTATTGCAAACGCAAGATACTTACTTATGAGTTGCGCCATGAGTCAAAGATTTTCTCCAAATACATCTATATTTCATAGATTAATAATGGCATTTGACATCACAGACGAAGTATTTGCGATTTCTATTGCAAGACCAGGCTTCCTAAAT